>JASHUI010000143.1:0-8440 GCA_030040095.1 Streptosporangiaceae bacterium
TCATGCCGCACCGGACCAGCTCGGCCGCGGCCGCGACCAGCGGATCGCGGTCCAGGTCGGCGGCCATGTGGGCGGCCGGCCGGTAGGCCGCCTCGGCGTCGCTCCCCGCATGGCCGAGGAAGCGCACCACCGACAGGTGCAGGAACACCGGGCACCGCCGGGACCTGGCCAGCCCGGCCGCCGCGGCGGCGGTGTCGTACGCCGAGACCGGGTCGCAGCCGTCGGCGGCCAGGTAGCGCAGGCCGGGCCGGTCGCCGAAGGCGGCCGCGATCCATCCGCGAGGGGTGGGCACGCTGATCCCTATCCCGTTGTCCTCGCAGACGAGCAGCAGCGGGACCGGCAGGCCCTGATAGGAGGTGTGGCAGGCGGCGTTGATCGCGCCGACCGCGGTGGAGTGGCTGGCCGAGGCGTCGCCGAACGAGGCCACCGTGACCGCGTCGCGCGGCCACGGGCAGGGCACGCCGAGCTTCGCCGCCCGCCCTATCCCCAGCGCGACGCCGACGGCCCGGGGCAGGTGCGAGGCGATGGTCGAGGTCTGCGGGACGATCGCCAGCTCGGCCCGGCCGAACACCTTGTGCCGCCCGCCCGCGATCGGCTCGTCGGCGGAGCCGGCCATCCCGAGCAGGACGTCCTGGACCGGATCGATGCCGGCCACCTGCCCGGCCCGGGCGCAGTAGAACCCGCCGGACCGGTAGTGCAGCAGCGCCGGGTCGCTCGGCCGCAGCGCCGCGGCCACCGCCGCGTTGCCCTCGTGGCCGGCCGAGCTGATCGTGTAGTAGCCGCGCCCCTCCTGCTGCATCCACCGCCCGGCGAAGTCCAGCTGCCGGCTCAGCGCCTCGGCGTCGAAGATGGCCAGCAGGGTGCCGCCGGTCAGGCGGCTGTCCGGGCGCACCGGAGCGGCCGGGTCAGGGCGAGCCGGCCCGCCCGGCAGGCCGCCCACCACCTCCAGGAAGTGCTCGTGAAGCTGGGCGGCGGTGGTCATGCGCGGATGACAGAAGCGACGACGGGACTCACAACCGAAACTCTAGGTCCGCCGTCAGCTCCGCCACATCCATCTGCGCCTTCTGCAGCCGGCCCGAGTAGTCCCAGTTGACCGCCTGCCAGCGGGTGAACTGGTCGAGCACCCACATGCCGGACTGGCGCGAGCCGTTGCCGGACTTGCCGTTGCCGCCGAACGGCAGGTGCGCCTCCGCCCCGGACGTCGAGTTGTTCACGCTGAGCATCCCGGCGCTGACTCCGCGCCTGAACGCGAACGCCTCGCGTGCGTCATTGGTGTAGATGGACGAGGACAGCCCGTACCCGGGGGCGTTGGCTAGCTCGATCGCCTGGTCCATGGACCGGTACGTGGTCACCCCGACCAGCGGCCCGAACGTCTCCTTGGCGAAGATCTCCTCGCCCGGGCGGACGCCGTCGACGATCGTCGGGTGGTAGAAGATCCCCGCCTCCGGGTCGCCGACGAACCCAGCCCGCGGGTTGGCCGCGGTGATCCGCCCGACGCCGGCGGAGCCGAGCACCTTGTGCTGCGGGCCGATCCAGGTCAGGAAGGTGTCGAAGCGTTCGGCGAACCGGGCGTCCAGCATCGGGCCGTAGAGGACGTCGCCGAACGGGTCGCCGACCGCGGCGGCCGCGGTCGCCTCGGCGAACCGGGTCAGGAACTCGTCGTGCACCGACTCGTGGCAGATCACGGTGCCGAGCGAGGTGCAGCGCTGGCCGGCGGTGCCGAACCCGGCGAACAGCGCCCCCTCGACGGCCAGGTCCAGGTCCGCGTCGGCCGTGACCACCATCGGGTTCTTGCCGCCGAGCTCGAGGCACGCGGACTGCAGGTGCCGGCCGGCCAGTTCGCCGATCCGCGCGCCGACCTCGGTGGACCCGGTGAAGCCGACCTTGTCGACCAGGCCGGCATCGAGCGCCTGGTCGAGCCCGGCGAAGGTCGCCGGCCCGTCGGCGTAGACCACGTTGAACACGCCCGGCGGCAGCCCGCCGCCGCGGCAGAACAGCTCGTGGAACGCGGCCGACGCGGCCCCGGCGTACTCGGCCGGCTTCCACACCACGGCGTTGCCGCACAGCAGCGCGGGCACGATGTACCAGGACGGCACCGCGACCGGGAAGTTCCCGGCGGTGATGACCGTGACCACGCCCACCGGGTTGCGGAACGTGAAGAGCTGCTTGTCCGGCATCTCGCTGGGCACCGTCTGGCCATACAGCCGGCGGCCCTCGCCGAGGAAGAAGTCGCAGGTGTCGATGATCTCCTGCACCTCGCCGAGCGCCTCGGGGTAGGGCTTGCCGATCTCGCGGGTGACGAGCCGGGCCAGCGCTTCCTTGTTGGCCTCGATCAGCCGGCCGATGGTCGCGATCGCCCGGCCGCGCACCGGCGCCGGCACGTCGGCCCAGGCCTTCTGGGCCGCCCGGGCCGACCGGGCCGCGGTCACCAGCAGCGAAGGGTCGGCCAGCGCGACCTCGGCCACGACGTCGTCCAGGCGCGCCGGGTTGGTCGACAGGAACCGGCCCGCGGCCGCATCAGCCGCCGGCCGGCCGTCGATCGTTGCGGAGACGGTGCGCACCCCGGGGTGGCCCTCGTCGTTGGGGTAAGCCATCTGCGGTGTCCTTACCTAGTCAGCACCTAGTCGTCAGCTGTCAGACAGGCTACGCAGCGAACCGAGCACCCGGTCCAGCGCGGCCAGGCCGAACCCGAGCTCCTGCTCGGTGACGTCGAGCGCCGGCCGGAACCGGATCGTCCGCTCCCCGCAGGGCAGCACGAGCACGTGCTGCTCGCGCAGGAGGCGTACCCCGGCGTCGCGGTCCGCGGCCGAAGGCAGGTCGAGCGCGCACATGAGCCCGCGCCCGCGCACGTTCGACGCGACGGCGGCGTGCCGGTCCCCCAGCGCCCGGAGCTCGGCGAGCAGCCAGGCGCCGGTCCCGGCGGCCCGGTCGATCAGCCCGTCCCGCTCGATGATCTCCAGCAGCCTGCGGGAGCGGACCATGTCCGCCAGGCCGCCGCCCCACGTCGAGTTGATCCGTCCGGAGACCGCGAACACGTTGTCGGCGATCTCGTCCACGCGCCGCCCGGCCATGATCCCGCCGAGCTGCACCTTCTTGGCGAACGCCACGATGTCCGGCTCCAGGCCGAACTGCTGGTAGGCCCAGGCCGTGCCGGTGAGCCCGACCCCGGTCTGCACCTCGTCGAGCACGAAAAGCGCGTCGTGGACGTGGCACAGCTCCTGCATGGCCCGCAGGAACTCCGGCCGCACGTGATTGTCCCCGCCCTCGCCCTGGATCGGCTCGGCGATGAAGCAGGCGATGTCGTGCGGATTGGCCTCGAAGGCCGCGCGCGCCTGGGCCAGGGCCCGGGCCTCGGCCTGCTCGACCTCGGCCAGGTGCGCGGCCAGCGGGAACCTGATCGCGGGCACGTCGATCCTCGGCCAGTCGAACTTGGGGAACCGGGCCGTCTTGGCCGGCTCGGTATTGGTCAGCGACAGCGTGTACCCGGATCGACCGTGGAACGCCCGGGTGAGGTGCATGACCTTGGTGCCGAGCCCGGCCGGCCGGCCCGCCGCCTCGTTGCGGCGGCTCTTCCAGTCGAACGCGGCCTTCAGCGCGTTCTCGACGGCGAGCGCGCCGCCCTCGACGAAGAACAGGTGGGGCAGCGCCGGGTCGCCGAGCACCCGGGTGAAGGTCTCCACGAACCGCGCGTACTGCCTGGTGTACATGTCCGGGTTGGCCGGCTTGTTGGCGGCCGCCTCGCCCAGCTCGGCCATGAACTCAGGGTCGTCGGCCAGCCCGCGAGGATTGGACCCGAGCGGCGCCGACGCGAAGAACGTGTAGAGGTCCAGGTACTCCTCACCGGTCCTGGCGTCGACCACCCAGGAGCCGTGACTGGCTGCGGTGTCGTAGACCAGCCGGAACCCGTCGGTCAGAACGTGACGGCCGAGCACCTCATGCACCCGCTCCGCGGTGACCGCGGCATCCAGGACCGCCTCCGGCGCCCTAAGGCTCCGAGGCTGGGCGATGATCGATTCCACGGGAAGTCCTCCTGTCGCCGCAGCCGCCTGCTGGAGAATCTGCAGTCCGATAGCCTTCGAGCCGCACATCGTATGCGGATCGTAGGCATCGCGCATGGACATCGTATGCGTAAAGGGACGGGTCCGGCACTGGTGCGCCCGGCCGGCCCGGCCTGCGCGACCGCGCGGCCAGGCGGTCTGTCACGAGGTCAATACCGCGCTATCCGCGCCACGCCGGACGATCTCCGCGCGGTCGGCCCGGGTGCGGAACGTCACACAGGTCCGGTCGGCGCGGAACAGGTCGTGGGAGAACTCGAACGGCACGCCGGCCGAGGTCGCCGACGTGCGCGTGATCGCGAGCAGCGGCGCGCGGGCGTGCACTCCGAGCAGGGCGGCCTCGTCCGGGCTGGCCTCGGCCACCTCGAGGTGCTCGACCACCTCGTCCGGCGTAATCCCGTAATGGGCGTCGAGCAGGTCATAAATGGATCCGCCGAGCGGCAGTTCCAGCAGCCCGGGAAAGATCTCGGCGGGCAATTGGACTCGCTCCAGCGAGATCGGGATCCCGTCCGCCAGCCTGATCCGGACGATGTCGATCAGCAGGCTCCCGGTCGGCACGGCCAGGTGGTTGGCGGCGATCTCGTCGGCGCCGGACATGGTGGCGGACAGGACCTGGGTGCCGGCCACGAACCCCTGCCGCCGCAGGTACTCCGGCAGGCCCACGATCACCGACAGGTCGCGGTCCACCTTCGCGTGGGCCACGAAGGTCCCGCCGGCCCGGCCGGGCACACGTCGCACGATGCCGCCTTCGGCGAGCACGGCCAGCACCTGGCGCAGCGTGGACCGGCTGACCGACAGGCGGGCCGCGAGTTCCCGCTCGGTACCCAGCCGGTCCCCGGGCCGGAGCGTTCCGGATGAGATCAGGTCGAGCAGGCGGTGCCGCGCGTCTTCGACGAGCCGGCGGTCGGGCACGGCGCGCGGATGCAGCCGGCTTTCGATCGCCGGGCCGCTCGCGGGCTCGCGGGCGCCTTCCGCCGACATAATTTTTCTCACCCCATAGCTTCCAGCGACTCAGGAACCGTCTGGCCGCCGTCGATCACGAGCGTCTGGCCGGTGATGTAGCCGGCTTCCTCGGTCGCGAGGAACAGCGCCGCGCTGGCGATGTCCTCGATGCTACCCAGGCGCCCGAGCGGGATCGAGGCCTCCATCGTCCGCAGGTACTCAGGACCCAGGTCGGCCAGGCCCTCGGTGATGATGTTGCCCGGCAAGATCGCGTTGATCGTGATGCCGGACCTGGCCAGCTCCAGCGCGGCCGAGCGCATGAACCCGAGCTGGCCGGCCTTGCTCGCCCCGTAGTGTGACCAGCCGGTGTAGCCGGTGATCGGGCCGGTGATCGACGAGGTGACGATGACCCGCCCCCGGCCGGAGCGCCGCAGCGCGGGGATGGCCGCTTGCACGGTGAAGAACGTCCCCTTGAGGTTGGTCGCCAGGACCTCCTCGAGCTGCTCGGGTGTCATCTCGGCCAGCGGCGCGGCCGGGAAGATCCCGGCGTTGCAGCACGCGATGTCGAGCCCGCCGTGACGTTCCTCGGCCGCCGCCACGACCGCCGCGCAGCTGCCGGCCACGCTCACGTCGCCCTTGACGAAGCAGACCGAGCGGCCGCCTGCCGCGAGTTCGGCCGCGGTCCGCTCGCCCGCTTCGGCGTCCCGCCCCACGATCACGACGTTCGCGCCCTCGGCCGCGAACCCGGCGGCGATGCCCTTGCCGATTCCCCTGGTGCCGCCGGTGACGAGCACCGACCGGCCGCTGATCGAGGTGAACATCCGCAACTCCTTGACTGGTCGGTCCCGCGACGGGCGATCAGGGCGTCGCGAGCAGGTAGCGCTCGGCCAGCTCGCAGGCCCCGGCGGTGAACTCGGCCCCGAGGTCGCGGGCGGAGTCGGCGAACCGGTGCGAGCCGACCCAGGCCACCAGCTGCAGCCGCCGCAGCAGGATGAAGGTCGGGATTTCCGCGGCGTCCTGCGCGCTGAGCGGCAGGATGCGCCGGTAGCCCCGCTGCCAGGCGTCGCAGAGCGCCGGGACCCTGGGGTCGTGCTCGATGAAGCTCAGCGATGCGCCGAGATCGAAAAGGAACCAGCCGAACCCGCAGTCATCGAAGTCGATGACCTGGATGTCCGGCCCGCTGACCAGCAGGTTGGCCAGCCGCATGTCCGCGTGGATCAGCCCGAACCGGTCCGGCCCGGCCCCGAACCTGTGCAGCCGGCCTCGCATCAGCGCGGCGGCGCGGCCCAGGGTGGCCAGCTCTTCCCGGCCGATCCCGATGCCGTCCTGCCACCGTCCCCAGCGGCCGGCCGGGCCGACGCAGCTGTCGAAATCCCAGGAGAACCTGACGAACTCGCCCGGGCGGGCCCAGCCCCGCGAATGCCGGTGCATGCGCCCGCAGATCTCGCCGAGCAACTCGAACTTCTCGGCCAGGTGCTCCTCGGGCGGCTCGGTCCCCGGCAGGAACTCGAACAGCACCGTCTGCCTGGTCAGCGGGCCGACCGTGACGTCGACCACCTCCCGGCCGTCGGTCGCGGCGAACACCGCCGGGGTGAGCAGCCCCTCGTCCCGGCGCAGCGCCTGCAGCCAGGCCAGCTCGGAGACGACCGCGCCCGGCGGGTGGTACCCGGTCCGGTGCACCCGGAGCACGGCGGTGCGCCCGTCGTCCGGGTCGTCGACCCGGTAGGTGGCGTTCTCCGACAGGCTGAGCAACGACAGCCGTGCCCCGGCCGAGAACCCGAACGGCCCGAGCGCCGCCCGGGCGAACGGGTCGTAGTCGCGCAGGATCGTCGCCGGGTCCGCGGTGCCTGCTGGCCCGCTCGCCTCCGGGGCGCTCACTGGTCCCGCCCGTCGATGCCGGCCAGCAGGCGCTCGATCTCCTCGCGAGCCCGGCCGACACCCGCGCTGGTTCCGGCGATGTACAGCCGGCCGGACGCACCGATCATCGCCACGTCGACCAGGGTGTTCTCCGGCGCCGCCCGCTCCGCCTGGTTGGCCGCCACCGCCGCGAACAAGGCCGGGGCCATCTCGCACACCAGCAATGACTGGCCTGGGAGGATCATCGATGCCTGCCGCGACCGGTTGATGATGACCGCCTGCTGGTCGGTGATGTCCTCGATCACGTCCGAGTACAGCAGCCTGGGCCTCAGCTGGTCGCCCGCGGCGCGCCCGATGCCGTGCAGGATGGCCTGGCCCGCCCGCTCGACCTCGTCCGCCGCGCGGGAGTGGACCTCCAGCACCCCGAACTGCCGCTCCACGAACAGGATCCCGGGCTCGACGCCGGGCTCGGCCCGCAGCGCCAGGTCGGTGACCCGCTCGATGGCCAGCCCGGGAGCTACCTCGACGATCAGCGCGTGATCGCCCTCGGTCGGCGGGTAGCCCCGGGCCCGGGTCGGCGTGGCCAGCAGCGCGGCGAACTGTCGCTGCAGGCCCGCGATGGGCAGGTAGACCCGCAGCTCGGTGCGCGTGGCGCCGGTTACCGCTGTGGCGGCCGCCCTTCGGCGTGCGAGCTCATTCGGCGACAACGAAATGCTTGCCGAGTTCGCCGTGCGGACGCGGGATGACGTGCACGGAGACGAGCTCGCCCACGCTCGACGCGGTCTCGGCGCCCGCCTCGGTCGCGGCCTTGACCGCCCCGACGTCGCCGTTGATGATGACAGCCACCAATCCGTCGCCGACCTCCTGGCGGCCGACGATCACCACGTTGGCCGCCTTCACCATCGCGTCGGCGGCGGCCAGCGCGGCCACGTAGCCCTTCGTCTCGATCATGCCGAGAGCATTCTGCGCCATTTCGTTGTTCCTCTCCGTCTGCTCAGGTAAACCGTGCCTGCTTTCCGGCCCGGTCTATGCCGCACTTGTCGGTAACGTCCGTTTCCCCGGGGCTTCGGATCGCGGCGCAGGACGCCGGCCCGGTGATGAGTGTGGAGCCGGTGTAGTTGGGAGTGACCCAGCGCCGCATTCATCGGGCGCGAGCGGTCCGATCATGCCGCCGGGCCCTTCTGGCGGGGCTCCCTGGCCGGCCTGGCTGACGTCCCTTGCGCGGACGCGGCGGCGGCCGGCTCGTCGATGGAGCCGATGATGAGCGCGTCCACTGGCGGGCGACCGGGCAGCCAGCCGGCCGCCACCGAGCCCTGGGCGACCAGGACTCGTTCGCCCTGGCCGGTGCCGAGCACGTCGAAGGCGACCAGCCGCTCTCCCGAGCCGGTCACCTCGACCTCGAGCATCGCGCCGGCGGGCAGGCCGTCGATCCGCTTGGTGGACCAGATGTTCCCGACGACCACTGCCTGCAACATCACCGCTCCTTCTCGATCGGGACCCCGAGGGCACGGGCCCGGTCGCGCGCCAGCGGGGTCAGCACGGCGCGCGGGCCGAGCACCAGCCGCGCGCCCGCGCCCTCGGGGTCC
>JASHUI010000144.1:0-16078 GCA_030040095.1 Streptosporangiaceae bacterium
CGGACGGCAGCCCGAGCTCGGCCCGCCGCTGGCGCAGCCGCCGCAGCGGCCCGGACGGCGGCAGCTCACCCAGGGTCAGCCCGGGCAGCCGGGCCGGGTCGGTTCCCGCGTCCAGCAGCGGCCGGCAGACCTGATCGGTCCCGGCCATGACCGCCTTGCGCAGGAAGTCGGCCCGCAGCCCGTGCAGTTCGCCGACGGCCTCGCCGTCAAAGGAACGCGCGAAGCCCGCCTGCGCCGCCACCCCGCCGTTGATCGCGTCCGAGGCGAAGTGGTCCTCGAGCACGACCTCGGCGCGGCGCACGCCGGGCACGGCGCGGACCGCGTCGTAGGCGTCGGCCACCATCAGGAACGCGAAGTTCGGCGCGCAGAAATAGGTCGGCAGGCGCAGCCGTACCTCGGCGTCGCCTTCCGGCGAGACCTCGGCCGAGATCACGAAGCCGAGCGAGGTGATGGGCTCGTCCAGCTCCGGATCCCGCACCGCGTCAAGCCCGGCCAGTACCCCGGCTGTCACTGGGCTGGTCATGCCCCCGGGACCGCGTGCTCTTCGGGCTCGCCGGCGAGCACCTCGTGGGCCCCGGGCTGGCCGCCGTCCTTCAGCTGGTACTCGGCCGGCACCTCGATGTCGTAGAGGGCGGCCGCGTTCAGGCCGAGGATCTTCTTCTTCCCCTCCTTGGTGAGCCTGGGATAGTCGGCGAACTCCTCGTCGGCCGGCATCTCCCAGTTGACGAACCCCTCGACCTGCCACCTCGGTTCCCAGATCGCGTAGTCGCTGCCGAACAGCATCTTGTCCTCGCCGACCCAGAACAGCAGCTCGCCCATGACCCTGGCGAAGAACCTCGGCCGGGCGTGCATCAGGCCGCCGATGACCACGGCCAGGCCCGCGTAGACGTTGGGCTCCTGCGTGGCCATGAAGCAGAAGTCCTCGATCCTGGGCAGGCCGACGTGCTCGACGATGAAGTTCAGCTCCGGGAAGTCGGTCGCCGCGTGGTCGACGTCGGAGACGTCGAACGCGTCCTTGTCCAGCGGCCAGATCGTCGGGCCCTTGTGCACGTGGATGTTCTTGACGCCGAGCTCCTGGCACGCCTCCAGGTAGCGGGCCGCCGCCGGATCGGTCAGCTTCCAGCCCCGGGAGCCGGCGTTCCACTCCGCGGTGTAGAGCTTGCAGCCCTTGGAGCCGTACCGATCGACGTTCCGCCTGAGGTGTTCCAGGCCCTCGTCACCGTCGCGCGGATCCCACCGGGTGTTGTAGGCGAATCTGCCCGGGTGGTGCTTGCCCATCTCGGCGTTGCGCTCGGTGGTGTTGAAGCCGTCCTTGTACCACTCCTTGAGGTAGGTCGGCTGGAAGATCCCCACGTCCACGTGCCCGTCCTCGAAGACGTCCTTCATCAGGTCGTCCTCGGAGTACGTCTCGAAGTGGTCCAGGGACCAGTGCGTCGCGGGCGGCCCGAGGCCCTGGTAAGCGTGGAAGCACTCGATCCAGCCCTTCGCGTACTTCTCGGCCCCCGGCACCCAGTTGTCCGGGGCGGCATTCCAGTAGTGCAAGTGGCCGTCGACCACGAAGTACTTGTCGCCGTTGTTCTCGTACACTCTGCCTCCCGCTCGCTACCCCGACGTGGGCCGCAAGTCAAAGCCCAGGTACTCGGCCGCGTCCTCGGGGTTGGCGAAGAACATCGTCCGGTCGTCCATGTGGATCATGCGTCCGTAGTGGGTGGACATGTCCTCCTCGAGCTCGGCCTGGTCGAAGTACCCGGGCTCCTCGCCCAGGGCCTCGGAGATCTCGTCGTAGTTGACCTCCATGCTCCCGACGGCGTCCACCCGCATCATGGACGGCAGATAGGTCACCCGAACGTTGGGCTTCTTCGACATAACCTCCGCCACGACCTCGCCGACCTGGTTGTTCATCAGCGTGAAGCCGCACCTGTTGGACGCGGTGTTGTCGGCTTTGAACGGGCTCTCGGCGGTCTTGAACGTTGTCACTGGACCAGCTCCTTCGGTGCATCCAGGCTGAGCTCGGACAGGATTCCGGCGAACCGGGTCTTGGCGGCGTCCAGGCCGTCCTCGAAGCGCGGCGGCTTGGCTTCGGGCTGGGACCAGAGCGGCTGCAGCTTCCGGCTGGCCGCGATGGCCCGCGGCACCCAGGTGGACAGCCAGGCCTGCATGTGCCTCTTGTTCAGGTCGGCGAACTCGCGGTCGTCGGTGAGCAGGCCGAACATCACCCTCGTGTAGCGCAGGTCACGCTCGCTGTAGTCGTACTCGGCGGCTCCGACGATCGTGGGCGTCACGAAGTCTCCGTTGCGCGGCGCGGCGTGCTGCACCAGGTGGCTCCGGAACAGCTCGCCGACCAGCGGCTCGAAGACCACGTTGGACGCGAAGATGGCCTCGCACCAGTCGTTGATCGCGGTGAGCTGCTCGGCGACCTCGCGGACCCCCTGCCAGGCGGGGTCGTTGTTCCAGGTGTCCGCGTGGGCCGTGCCGTCGAAGGCCTCGATCTCCTCCGACAGCGTGAGGTTGTAGAGCGCCAGGTCCTGCGCGGCCCGGATCCGGTGCATGCTGTTCACCGAGATCGCGTTGTTGTGCATGTTCGTGGGCGCCCGGCGGTTGGCGT
The DNA here is from genome assembly GCA_030040095.1 of Streptosporangiaceae bacterium. Taxonomy (GTDB): domain Bacteria; phylum Actinomycetota; class Actinomycetes; order Streptosporangiales; family Streptosporangiaceae; genus JASHPR01. Next base: position 2,606 of record JASHUI010000144.1, read on the forward strand.
TGGCGTAGAGATACAGCCCCAGGCCGTGATCCACGTGCATCCAGGCGCCGACGTTGCGCTCCACGAAGCGGATCCAGTTCCGGCTCCACTGCTCGAACGCCTTGGTCTCCCTGGCGTTCTCGATGTTCTGGTTGATCTGGCGCACCACGTTGGCGTTGTAGCGGTAGAGGGTGAGCTCCCACTCCTCGTTGGGGTCACGGAACTCGTGCCAGCCGTGGGCGGGCCATTCGTAGCCCTTGCCGCCCGATCCGGGGTAGCGCTTGGGCTCGGGCTTGTCCGAGCCCCAGGCCTTGAGGATGGTCCAGTCCAGCGGGTAGCCGCCGGTGCCGTCAGAGAACCCGTAGATCCAGCCCTGGCTCAGGTAGTGCCGGGTGTCGGGCTGCACCTCGACGGTCACGTCCTCGTAGTGGCTCTGCTTGCGCTTGGCCGGGATGAAGTAGTTGAACCGGCGCGCGTCGGAGTCGGGGAATACCTTGGCCCCGGCTTCCGCGTCGGTAAAGGCTGGTTTCGGGACGCTGCGTTCTGGGGCTGTAGTCATGGGTTCTCCTTGTCTGGATCGCCGGTGAACGTGAACTTGTCGTAGTACACGCGCTTGTCGGCCACGCCGAGCCGGCCGAGCAGCGGGATCGCCGCCTCCACCATCGGCGGCGGCCCGCAGATGTAGGCGTGCGACCGGGCCAGGTCGGACTCGTGGCGCGCGATCACGTCTGTGATCAGGCCGGTCTCGCCCCCCCAGTCGTCGTCAGGGCCGGGCTCGGACAGGGCCGGAACGTAGCGGAAGCCGGGCAGGGTGCTCTCCAGCGCGCGCAGCTCTTCCTCGAAGCACAGGTCCCGGCGGCCCCGCGCGCCGTAGTAGTAGGTGGCGCCGCGCTGGATGCCGCGCTCGGCCATGGACCGCAGCAGCGACAGGATCGGCGCCATCCCGGCGCCGCCCCCGACGAAGATCAGGTCCTCCTCGCTGTCGCGCAGCGTGAACACACCGAACGGGCCGGTCAGGTCGAGCCGGTCGCCGACGGCCAGCTCACTGTCCAGGAAGTGCGAGAAGAGCCCGTCCGGATAGATCTTGATGACGAACTCGAGCAGCCCGCCCTCCCGGCTCGAGGTGTTCGCCATCGAGAACGACCGGGTGGCATCGGTGCCGGGCACGGCGATGTCGACGTACTGGCCGGGAAAGAACTTGATCTCGCCGGGCTCGATCAGCCGCAGCACCAGGTGCCGCATGTCGTGCGTGACCGGGTCGTTGGCCACGACCTCGGCCACCGCCTGCTGGATCGGCAGGCCGGACCTGATCATCTCCTCGTCGTAGTTGAGCAGCTCGATCGTGAGGTCCTCGTAGGCGTGCGCCCGGCACAGCAGCGTGTAGCCCTCGTCCTGCTCGTATTCGGGCAGCGCGAACGTGGAGTAGCGGTCCAGCTCGATGTCGTCGCCGTCGAGCACAAACGACTTGCAGGAGGCGCACTGCCCCTCCTTGCAGCCATGCATGAGCATGATCCCTTGCTCAGCCGCGGCTCTGAGGATCGTCTGATCCTCAGCCACCTCGATCTCGATGCCGACCGGCTCGAACCGGACGACATGCTTGTCGGCCAATAGCCCCCCTCGCGGATCGCGGCTGGCGGGAGAAGGGCCGCAGACCGCGGCCTGCGGCCCTTCTCCGTGCTCGACTGCTGAACTCGGGTCAGGCGTCAACCGGGTACCGGCCGGCCGGCCCGCCCCGGACGTACTTCGCCGCGTACGCCTCCCGCTCCTGCGGCGACATCTCGTTGAACAGGACGTTCGGGCTCTGCAGCGGCGGGCACCGCCGCAGGTGATCCATCGTCCACATCTTCTTGGGATCCAGGTTCAGGTGCGGCTGCGCCGTCATGGTCTTGCCGTCGTCGCGGACGAAGCCCATGTCGGCCACCACGTCGGCCCAGTTCCAGCCGTGGTAGAGGGTCTCCCACTCCCGGTGCCCGATCAGCTGGCCCATGTTCGGCGTGGACCGGCCCTGGTAGGTGGGCCGGAACGCGATCTCGTCGGTCCAGCGGCACGCCTCGTGGCAGTACGTGCGGATGACTCCGTCGACCTCCGCGTACACCATGTCCTCGCGGACCAGGCACGGGACCATACAGGTCCAGCAGCGGTTCGGGTACCAGTAGTCGACGTCCTCGAACACGATCGGGTTGTGCCCGTTAGGCATCGACAGCCGGTTGTAGTTCTCCCACCACTTGCCGTACTTGTCGTACCAGCCCGGGTACTTGTACTCGAACCACTCGAAGTCCTTGTCGGTCATCGGGTCGATCCGCCAGTAGTTCGCCAGCCAGCCGGTGGCGAAGAACTGGGCCACCTCGTGCACGTAGCCCTTGTTCCAGATCTGGTTCCACGCCTCCTCGATGAGGTCGTGCGGGATGACCAGCCCGTACTTCTCGAGCGGCACGAGGTAGCTGCGGTAGTAGTCGTCGTAGATCCACCGCCGCCACATCTCCGCGTAGCTCTCGCGGTCCTTGCGCCGGTCCTTGGTCCCGTACTCGATGAACGTGCCGATCGCCGCGTCCACCACCCGGTGGTTGTTCCACCAGGCGTACCGGAGGTCGCGCTCGAGCAGCTGGTGGTTGCCCTCGTCGGCCAGGGCCATCAGCAGCGTCGCGTAGCCGTTGCTGATGTGGCGCGACTCGTCGGACTGCACCGAGTGGAACACCGTGGGCAGCAGGTAATCGCCGTTCGCGGCGGCCTCCGCGGGCATGGCCACGAACAGCGTGTTGGTGAAAGCCGTCTCGGCCACGATCGTCAGGTAGATGCTCGCGGCGGTGATGGCGTCACCGGTGATGAACGCCTCGGCGAACTGCCGGCCGATCGTGCCGCAGTAGTCGTCGTGGAACCCGCGCAGGCTGTTGTTGAAGCCCGCCGGGTCGATGTAGTTCTGCATGTACAGGCGCTTGAGGTTCTGCTGGATCGTCGAGTGCCGGACCTCGTCGATCATCTGGATCGCCTGCCCGTTGTGCAGCTCCGGGTTGGGTACCGTGCGGAACAGCAACGGCATAGCCCGGGCTGCCGAGATCTCGGGCAGCGGGATGATGGACAAGAACAGCTTCTGCCACTCCAGCCACCGCTCCTGGACCTGGCGGAACATGTTCCCCCGGATCGCGCCGTCCTCGGCGCCGTACACCCGGTGGTCCTTTTCCTCCTGCATTGGGAAGTAGGACCGCAGGACCTGCTTGAGCGGGTCTTTCTTCTGCGCCTTACTGAACGTGTAATCCGTCCCGTATTGCGATACCGGCTCATGGTAGAGCGGTTCCCAGGCGAGTTCCTGGATCTTTTGGTGGGCCTTGGCCACGCTCTGGCGACTCATGGTCACCCCTTCCGGTCTAACTCCTTGTGATACGCATCACACCTCGGAGCTGACCGCCCGGCGCTCTCATCCTGAGACAGGCGTCTGGCCTGGTCTGCCCAGGTCAGGTGGTGCCGCCAGATTCGCCGCGGTCTTCGCCTTCGCCGAATACTGCGGACCGGATCTCCGCCAGGTGGTCGCGGATGTCTTGGGCTATGTTCAGATTCCCCTCTGCGTCCGGCTGAATCCCGAGTGAGCGCAGCAATTCAGCGGCAGGCTCCCCAGGATCACCGCTTTCGCCCAGTATTGGGTGCAGCCCCTCGCCAACAAGATGGTGGAAAACAAGATTCACCACGCTCCACGGGTTGAAGGTCTCCGGCTCAGGTTCGCGTGACTTGTTCATGGGGTACCCCCTAGAAAACCGGCGTCGGCGGTTCGAAAACGGCGGTCTCAACTTGAGACAGGTGGCTGTTACGGCCCCGTTATTTTGTAGCTACGACGCACAACTCGGACGCCAACTCGCGGGATACCCGCCGCCCGCGGGGGCGAACCGGGAGGCAGGGAGGGTGCATGCCGGCATCAGCCCGTCCGCCGGCCATGACCGACGGGGACCGGCTGGCCGAGATCCGAGAGCGGTTCCTGACCACCCAGTCGATCGACCCGCATCAGGTGCGCGACACGATCCTGGCCTCGTGGTGGCGCTCGCGGCGCTGGAAGGTGGCGGCCGACCGCATCGACCTGGAATACACCGGCGACCCGGACCTGGACACGCCGCTGACCCGCAGCGCCATGCCGGTGCTGCGGCACCTGCGCGAGCATCTCGAAGGCCAGCCGATCAGCGTGATCCTCACCGACGCGGCCGGGGTGGTGCTCACCAGGCTCCGCGCGGACTACGACCTCGACCGGCATCTGGACAGCGTCAGGCTGGCCCCGGGCTTCAGCTACGCCGAGGAGTCGGTCGGCACCAACGGCATCGGCACCGCGCTGGAGGGCGGCAGGCCCGCGCACGTCTTCGGCCACGAGCACTACGCCGAGAAGCTGGAGGACCTGGCCTGCGCCGGGGTGCCGATCAAGCACCCGATCTCCGGCAAGACGCTCGGCGCCGTGGACCTGACCTGCTGGCGCAAGGACGCCGACCCGCTGCTGATCACGCTGGCCAAGACCACCGCCGACCAGATCACCCAGGCGCTGCTCACCGACAGCAACGCACGGGAGTTCGAGCTGCTGCAGGAGTACCTGCGGGCGTGCCGCCACAGCGCCGGGATCGTGCTGGCGCTCAACCACGACGTGGTGATGATGAACGACCAGGCGCGCCAGGCGCTTGACCCCGGCGACCAGGTGGCGCTGCTCGGGCAGGCCACCGAGACGCTGGCCGGCCGGCAGGCCGCGTCGGTGGAGGTGGAGCTGCCGACCGGGGCCCGGGCACGGCTGTACTGCAGGCCGCTGCGCGGCGACGACCGCCTGTCCGGCGGGGTCGTGCACGTCAAGCTGGTCGAGCCGGGCGCCCGGGCGGGCGCCGCGGCCGGCCCGCAGACCCGGATGATCCTGCCCGGCCTGGTCGGCTCCGGCCCGCTGTGGCTGCGTGGCTGCCGTCAGGTGGAGGGGGTCTACGACTGCGGCGAATGGCTGGCCCTGGAAGGCGAGCCCGGGGTGGGCAAGCTGGCCGTGCTGCGGGCCGTGCACCAGCGGCGGAACCCGGCCGCCCGGTTCCGGGTGCTCGACGCCGACGACGCCGCCGCCGAACAGGACTGGCAGGCCACGGCGCGCCATGAGCTGCTCGACGGCGAGGGGTGCCTGGTGATCAGGCACGTCGACCGGCTGAACCGGCGGCGGCTGCGGGCACTGTCGGCCGCCCTGCAGGAGACGCGGGCCGCGGGCAGGCAGGAGCTGTTGTGGGTCGCGGTAACGCTCGGCAACGGCGAGGCGCGCAGTGACCTGGCCGAGCTGCTGCGGTTCTTCCCGAGCACGGTGGAGCTGCCTCCGCTCCGCCACCACATCGAGGACCTGCACGACCTGGTCCCGTTCCTGCTGGCCAGGCTCAACCAGCATCCCCGGCTTTCCTGCTCGCCCGAGGCGATGCAGATCCTGCTCCGGTCGAGCTGGCCAGGCAACACCGGCCAGCTCTGGCAGGTGCTCAAGCGCGTGGCGCAGCGCCGGCGGATCGGGACGATCCGCGCCGCCGACCTGCCCCCCGAGTGCTGGACGGTCAGCCGGCGGCTGCTCAGCCCGCTGGAGTCGATGGAGCGCGACGCGATCGTGCAGAGCCTGCGCGACGCGGGCGGCAACAAGGTCAAGGCGGCCGGGTCGCTGGGCATGTCCCGGGCGACGATCTACCGCAAGATCCATGAATACGGCATAGTCCCCCCAGCTAGCTGACTCTCGGGCGCGGGCCTCCGGGCCCGTGTGACTCATTTTGAGAGGGAGAGGGAGCCGCCAGCGGCAAAGGGCGTGGGTATAGCCCACGATCAGGGTGGGGCTCCCGCAGTCAACGCGAAGGAGCAGCAATGGCCGAGGCAAGACCGAGTTCTGCGCAATCCAGTTCGCAGCAAGCCAGTTCGGCGCAGCAGGCTTCGGTGCCGGCCCAGCAGGGCTCGCCGGAGACCAGGACTCGTCCCGAAGACCAGCGGGCCGAGGTGCGACCGGAGCAGCGGGCCGAGGTACAAGCGGAGGTCACCCCAGAAGTCAGAGGCCCCCTGGCCGGCGACCCGCTGGCCCTCGGGCTGCCGAGCTTCATCGTCGGATCGGTGGCACTCGGCATGGTGCTGGTCGGGTTCGTGTCGCCGCTCGGCACCGGCGCGTCGCTCCCGATCATCCTGCTCGCCACCGCTGTCGGGCTGTTCATATCAACGATCTGGGCCATGGGCCTGGGTCAGTCGGCGGTCGCGATGGTCCTCGGCGTCTTCACCGGCTTCTGGGCGAGCTACGGGTTCCTCGTGCTCGGTCTGCAGCACGGCTGGTTCGGGATCACGCTGATCGACCTGAAGTCGTCGCAGGAGCTGTTCCTGGTCGCGTGGATCGTCGTCATCAGCATGGTGACGCTGGCGACGCTGCGGCTGCCGCTGGCCTTCACCGCGGTGCTGCTGCTCGTCGACGTCGCGCTGATCTGCGTCCTCGTCGGCGTGTCCAGCCTGTCGGCCAACTGGCTGAAGGCTGGCGGAGCGATCGCGTTCCTGTTCGCGACCGTAGGTGTCTTCATCTTCTTCGGCACGGCGGCGGTCGCCACTGGCGGCAAGGCGCTCCCGCTCGGCAGGTCGATCTTGCGCTGACGCCGAGGTCCCGGGCACGCCGCCGGAGTTCCGCAGCGGTGCGGAACTCCGGCGGCTGACGGACTTTCCGGGCCGGGGCCCGGGCGGCCGGCCACGATGTCCCTGCTGGCCGCGGGCGATCGTGGTTCCCGCGCGCCCGCGTCCTTTCTGCGAGATCAGGCGAGATCAGGCGTGATCAGGCGTTGCCGGAACCGGCCGCCGGGGTCCAGGCTGTGGTCTATCGCCCGCGACGCACGGGAGTTCGGCCAGGCGGAACCCCGGTACAGGAGGCATCTCGTGGAAACACCGCTGAGCCCGGTCGACTTCGCCCGGCGGACCCGCCGCCTGCACGGATCGCGGGAAGGGGTGGTCGACGGCGCCCTGCGGCTGTCGTACGAGCAGTTCTTCGATCGCTGCGACCGGTGGTCGTCGGCGCTGCAGGGCCTGGGCGTGGGGCAGGGCGACCGGGTGGCGACGATCGCGCCGAACATCCACGGGCAGCTCGAGGCGTTCTACGCGGTGCCGCAGATCGGGGCGGTGCTGGTGCCGGTCAACTACCGGCTCACCCCGGAGGACTTCGTCTACATCGTGAACCACTCGGGCGCCAGCGTGGTCTGCGCGGCCGCGGACTACCTGGCCGCGGTGGACGCGGTGCGCGACCAGATGCACGGGGTGCGGCACTTCGTGGCCCTGGACGGCGGCCGGCCCGGCTGGCTGGACTACGAGGCGGCCATCGCCGCGGCCGGCCCGGGCTTCGCCCGGCCCGAGATCGGCGAGCGGGACCTGCTGACGATCAACTACACCAGCGGGACCACCGCGCGGCCCAAGGGCGTGATGATCACCCACCGGAACGCGGCGATGAACACCATCGGCACCCTGCTGCACCTGCCGATAGGCGTGGGCGAGCGGTACCTGTGGACGCTGCCGATGTTCCACGCCAACGGCTGGACCTACACCTGGACGGTGACCGCGGCCGCGGGCACCCACATCTGCCTGCCCAAGGTCGACCCGGCCGAGGTGTTCCGGCTGATCAGGGACGAGCACGTGCGCTGGATGAGCGCGGCGCCGACGGTCCTGATCGCGCTCGCGAACGCCCCGGCCGAGGTCCGCGGCGAGGTCCCGGCGGGCGTGCACGTGGTGACGGCCGGGGCGCCGCCGGCCGCCGCCACCATCGAGCGGCTGGAGGGCGAGTTCGGCTGGGAGGTCACGCACGTGTACGGGCTGACCGAGACCGCGCCGTTCATCACGGTCTGCGCCCCGCTGCCGGAGCACGACGGGCTGGCCCCCGCCGAACGCGCCGTGGTGAAGGCCAGGCAGGGCGTCGAGCTGATCACCTCGGGCGAGCTGCGGGTGGTGGACCCGGAGGGCAGCGAGGTGCCGGCCGACGGGCAGGCCCTGGGCGAGATCGTGGTGCGCGGGAACGTGGTGATGGACGGCTACTACCGCGACCCGGAGGCGACGAAGCGGGCGATGGGCGACGGCTGGTTCCACACCGGGGATGCGGCGGTGGTGCATCCCGACGGCTACGTGGAGATCCGCGACCGGATCAAGGACGTGATCATCAGCGGAGGGGAGAACATCTCCTCGGTCGAGGTGGAGGGGACGCTGCTGCGTCATCCGGCGGTCCAGGAGGCCGCGATCGTCGGGCTGCCGCACCAGAAGTGGGGCGAGGCGCCGTACGCGTTCGTCGTGCTGCGCGACGGCAGTGACACGACCGAGGCGGAACTGGTCGCGTTCGTGCGGGACCGCCTGGCCCACTTCAAGGCCCCGCACGGGGTGACGTTCGTGGCCGAGCTGCCGAAGACCGCCACCGGCAAGATCCAGAAGTTCGTGCTCCGCCAGGGCGCACCCAACCTGGCCCGCCAGTAGCCGCCGACCGCCCGGCACGCCGTGGCGAATGCGCGGTATCAGCCCTGCAGGTGGCGGCCGAAGAAGCCGAACAGCTTCTCCCAGCCGTCCATCGCGGCCTCGGGCCGGTACATCGGGGTGTGGTAGTAGAAGAAGCCGTGGCCGGCGCCGTCGTAGCGGTAGAACTCGTGCTCCTTGCCGAGCCGCCTGAGCTCGGCTTCGTGCTGGTTGACCTGCTCCGGCGTCGGGTGCCTGTCGTCGTTGCCGAACAGCCCCAGCAGCGGCGCGCGCAGCGCGGCGGTGAGGTCGATCGGCGCCACCGGGCGGGCGTCGGAAAGATCCTCCGGCGCCATCACCACGCCGCCGCCCCACAGGTCGGCGACCCCGTCGAAGCCGGCCACCCGGGAGGCGGTCAGCAGCGCGTGCCGGCCGCCCGAGCACGTGCCGATGATGCCCGCCTTCCCGTTGCTGTCCGGCTGGGCCTTCAGCCAGGCGAGCGCCGCCTCGCAGTCGGCCACCACGCTGTCGTCGCGCACCCCGCCCTCGGACCGGGCCCTGGCGGCGATGTCGTCGGGCGTACCGTGGCCGAACCGGCAGTACAGGTCGGGGCAGATGACGCAGTAGCCGTGGCGGGCCAGCCGCTCGGAGAACTCCCGGTAGAACTCGTCCCAGCCGGGCATATGGTGCACGGCCACCACCCCGGGGACCGGGCCGGGCCCGGCCGGGCGGGCGACGTAGGCATGGATCTCATCGCCGTGGCCGCCGGCGTAGGCGATCACCTCGGCCGTGGTGCCCTGCCTGGCGTCGGTCCGCAGCGAGTTCCACATGTGTCGATCCCTTCCCTCCGGGGCCTTCCAAACCTTAACGGTCCGCCGGGTGTTGATCCACAAGCTCCGGCCGGGTGGCCGCGGTGATAAACCAGACCCAAGCCGTCGCGGATCCCGAGGAGGTCGGTGTGGGCGATCATCCAGTGATCGGTTATGTGGTCTGGGCGCTGCTGTTCGGCGCCCTGTTCGCCTGGGAGGGCCTGGCCCTCAGTCACATCAGCGGCACGGTGCCGACGCTCAGCGCCACCTTCCGCGCCATCATGCGCTACCCGTTCGGCCGCTGGGCGCTGTTCGCGCTGTGGCTGTGGTTCGGCTGGCACATCTTCGTCCGCGGCTGGCACTTCCTGCTCCGCGCCTGACCCGCCGGGCTGGCCCGAGATGTCATCCTCGCTGATCACCCAGGACGTGGGCCCGATAGTGGTCGGGTACGCGCTGGTCATGGGGTCGCTCGCCCTGGGCCTGCGCATCATCCGGCGCCAGGGGCCGACGTCGGGCTCCGGTCCCGCAGCGCCGCCCGCGCTGCGGGCACTGCCGCGGCCGCAAGCACCGCCGCGGCCGCAAGCACCGGTGGCGCGGGCCCGGTCCGCCCTGCGCGTGGTGGCCAGGTTCCCGCCCGGCTGGCCGCGGCTGATCGCCCACTGCGTGACCACGGCCGTGGGCGGCTACCTGGTCCTCATGGTCGTCATCGTCCTGTACTACTACCTGGTGGCGCCGATCGCCGGGAACTTCGTGCAAAGCGCGTTCACCGGGTGCCTGCTGCTGCTCGGGCTGAGCCTGCCGGTGTTCCTGGCCCTTTCGTGGCTCGCCGACCGCAAGGGATGGCGGATCTAGCCCGGTCAGGACGCCGGGCGGCGGCGGAACCGCTCGCGGAGCAGGATCCACAGCGCCTCGGCGCCGTCGCGCCAGGTCAGCTTCTTGCCTGCCTCGCGGCTACGCGCCTTGTAGCTGATCGGCACCTCGTAGGGCCGGTAGCCGCGGCGCAGCAGCTTGCCGGTGACCTCGGCCTCCATGCCGAATCCGGTCTCGCGGACGTCCAGCTTGCGGTACAAGTCGGCCGGCATCAGCTTGAAACAGGTTTCCAGGTCGCTGATGTAGCAGTTGAAAAGAACGTTCGCGAACGTTGTGACACCTTTGTTGCCAAGTACGTAGGCGTAGGAATATGCGTTGTGGCTGCCGAACGTTCTGGTGCCGTAGACCACCTCGGCCTGGCCGGCCAGCACCGGCGCCAGCAGCGAGGGGATCTCGGCGGGCGAGTACTCGAGGTCGGCGTCGCACATGATGACGTAGTCGCCGGTGGCCACGCTGGCGGCGGTGCGGATCGCCGCGCCCTTGCCCCGGTTACGCTCGTGCAGGTGGACGCTCACCCTGGGGTCGCCCGCGAGCGGCGGATACAGCTCCCTGGTACCGTCCGTGCTGCCGTCATCCACGATGACGAGCTCGATCTCGCAGGGAAAGTTAACGTTGAGCACATCCTTGATCGCGGAGGGCAGCGTAACGCGCTCATTGTAGACCGGCATCAGAATCGATAGCTTCACGGCGGCAGCTTACGTGAGCCCGCCAAGGCAATGCCAGACAAAGGCAAGGCAAGCGACAGTTTGCGGTACCTGGACCGTTCGGGGCGTTGTCTACAGCTTTGTTAAAGGAGTTTCTATGAACTCGCAGTTGGCCCGGGGCCGCCCCGAGGTGTCGGCCGGCGGGGGGCAGCGCGTCCTGGTCACCGGGGGATCGGGGTTCATCGGATCGCACCTGAGCCGCCGGCTGCTCGCGCTCGGTCACGACGTCCTGGTCGTGGACAACTTCTACTCGAGCAGCCGGCACAACGTCGTGGACCTTCTGGACGACCCGCGCTTCGAGCTCATGCGCCACGACGTGACCTTTCCCCTCTACGTCGAGGTGGACCAGATCTACCACCTCGCCTGCCCCGCCTCACCGGTCTACTACCAGCGGGACCCGGTGCAGACCACGAAGACCTGCGTGCACGGCTCGATCAACATGCTCGGGCTGGCCAAGCGGCTCGGCGCGCGGATCCTGCTCGCCTCGACGTCCGAGGTGTACGGCGACCCCACCGTGCATCCGCAGGTCGAGTCGTACTGGGGCAACGTGAACCCGACCGGCGTCCGGTCCTGTTACGACGAGGGCAAGCGGTGCGCGGAGACCCTGTTCTTCGACTACTACCGGCAGCACCGGGTGCCGATCAAGGTGGCGCGGATCTTCAACACCTACGGCCCCAGCATGCTGGCCAACGACGGCCGGGTCGTGTCCAGCTTCATCGTGCAGGCGCTCCGGGGCGAGCCGCTGACCGTGTTCGGCGACGGGTCGCAGACCAGGTCGTTCTGCTACATCGACGACATGGTGGACGGCCTGATCCGGCTGATGAACTCGCCGCCGGAGGTCACCGGCCCGGTCAACCTGGGCAATCCCGGCGAGTTCACCATGCTCGAGCTGGCCAAGAAGGTGCTGGCCCTGACCGGCGGCGACTGCCCGATCGAGCACGGCCCGCTGCCGTCCGACGATCCGGTGCGGCGCAGGCCGGACATCGGCCGGGCCATGGAACTGCTCGGCTGGGAGCCGACCGTGCCGCTGGACGAGGGCCTGGAGCAGACCGTGGCGTACTTCCGCCAGGTGCTGGCCGGGTAACCGCACGGGTGGAGACGGCTTTCGTCCTCGGCGGGGGCGGCGTGCTCGGCGCGCACGAGATCGGCATGCTCCGGGCGCTGTCCGAGGCCGGCATCCGGCCGGACGTGGTCGTGGGAACCTCGGTCGGCGCCATCAACGGCGCGTTCGTGGCGGCCTACCCCGCCACCGCGGCGCAGCGGCTGGGCCAGCTGTGGCGGGGCGAGGCACTCGGGCAGGCCTTCAGCGAGAACCTGTGGAGCCGCGCCGTCCGGCTGGCCCGCTCCGGCACCCACCTGCATTCGATCGAGCCGCTGCGCCGGGTGCTGGCGGACGAGCTTCCCGGCGCCGGCTTCGCCGATCTCGAGCTGCCGTTCCACTGCGTGGCCGCGAGCATTGAACGCGCCAGCCCGCGCTGGTTCAGCAGCGGGCCGCTGGTGCCGGCCGTCCTGGCCTCGTGCGCCGTGCCCGGGCTGCTGCCGCCGGTCGAGGTCGACGGCGAGCACTACTTCGACGGCGGCCTGGTCCATTCGATACCGGTCGGGCGGGCCGTAGCCCTGGGCGCCCGCACCGTCTACGTGCTGCACGTGGGCCGGATCGAGCGCCCGCTGGAGGTGCCGCGCCGTCCGTGGGAGGTGGGCCTGGTCGCCTTCGAGATCGCCCGCCGGTACCGGTTCCACGAGGAGATGGCGGCCCTGCCGGGCGACGTCCGGGTACACGTGATGCCGACCGGCGCGGATCGCGGCGCCCCGGAGCTTTCCCAGCTGCGCTATCGGGACAAGACTAAGGTCGGCGACAGCATCGAGCGCGCGTACGCCGCCTCGGCCAGCTACCTCGCCGGGCTGGCCGGCCCCTAGCCGGCCGTCGACGACGAGGGGCAGGCCATGCTTCCACCCCGGCCGCTGCGCCGGCTGGTGCTCGCCCCGCTGGCGGTCGTCATCGCCCTGGCCGTCGCGGCGCTGTCGCCGCTGCTCGGGGCGGTGACGCTGGCCTTCGGGCTGCGCCGCCTGCGCCGGGGCCGGATGCGCGGCCTGCGGCTGCTCTGCTTCGGGCTGGTCTGGCTGGCCGCGGAGACGTCGGCGCTGTTCATGTGCCTCGGCCTGTGGCTGGCCAGCGGGTTCGGCGGCCGGCTGAGCACCGAGCCCTACCGCAGCCGGCACTACGCGATCATGCGGTGGTACCTGGAATCGGTGGCGCGCGCGGCGAAGCGGACGCTCGGGCTCCGGGTCGAGATCGACGGGCCTGACTGCGGTGCGGGCTCCCGGGCCGCCGGGCCGGTCATCGTGTTCAGCCGTCACGCGGGCCCCGGTGATTCGTTCCTGCTCGTGCACTACCTGATCAGCCGCTACGGACGCCGTCCGAGGGTCGTGATGAAGGCCAGCCTGCAGCTGGACCCCGGGCTGGACGTGGTGACCAACCGGCTGCCCAACGTGTTCGTCCAGCATCACCGGTCGGGCCGCCGGCTGTTCATCGAGCAGATCAGGAGGCTGGCCCGGGGGCTCGGCGCCGACGACGCGCTGGTCCTGTTCCCCGAGGGCGCCAACTGGACGCCGACCCGGTGGCAGCGGCGGATCCGGCGGCTCGAGCAGGCGGGCCGCCCCGACCTGGCCGCCCGGGCGCGGAAGATGCCCAACGT
>JASHUI010000145.1:0-8207 GCA_030040095.1 Streptosporangiaceae bacterium
GGATCGCGTCCTTGCATACTGGGCAGTGTGGCAGTCTGCTCCACTGCTCCGCCTCGCGGAGCACGAAGTCCCCGAACCGGATCTCCATGAGCCGCCCGGCGCTAACCGGCGGCGCGATCCCGGTGACGTGGCGCACGAACTCGGTGACCAGCATGGCAGTCACCGTCGTGACCAGCGGCCCGAAGGCGGCCAGGTCAATGCCGCTGCTGACGTCGCCGGGAGGCTCCATCTGCGCGCGCAGCGCGCGGGTTTGCGGGTCGTCGGCGGCCGCCAGCCGCCAGCACTCCGTGCAGCCGGTAACGCCGGGAATGACCATGAACATCAGCCCCCGCTGGGTTTCGACACCGCCGACAGCGTAGGGAACGGCGGCCCGGATATGTGCCTGGTTAGCCCAGGCCTGCATTCGCAGCCGCGGCTTGTCCACCACGCAAATCGTGAAGTCACGCCCGTCCACCATGGCGTAGACGTCATCGGCCGAATTGAGCCGGCGCTGGATGCCCTCTATTGCAGCGGCCGGGTAGTATGCCCGCAGGCGCCGTACCGCCAGCTCGACTTTGGGCTGGCCTATATCCGCCTCGGTATAGAGGATCTGCCGGTTCAGGTTGGAAAGCTCGACCTTGTCGAAATCCACCACGCGCAGATCCTGGATGCCGAGCCCCAGCAGGTCGAGCGAGATGTGCGAGCCGATACCTCCCAGGCCAAGCAAGGTCACCTTGCAGTTTTTTATCTTCTCCTGCATCACGTACTTGCTGGCGGACATGCTGGAGTAGGTTTCGAAGAACCCGAGGTTACGCCGCCATCGCTCAAGTTCGTATGCGTCAAGACGGACGGGCTCGGCGGCGTCGATCAAGACGCCGGCCTCATCCAGGTCCCTGATCGCCTTAGCCACGTCCAGCATGGAGGACGGCACGGCCGCATGGAAGTCCCGGTCGATTTCCTCGACCGTACGGCTGCCATCTATCAGCGCGAGCAGGCGGCGCAGGCTGCCGTCGGGGTCTTCGATCTCCAGCATCGCCCCGCACGCTTGTATCAAGATTAGGTCGCCGACGTGGTAAACGGGACTCGTTTCCTTTAATGATGGCCGTGGCGCCATGTCAGCAATCTCCAGGGACGCACAATAAACCAGTCCGCGCGGGGCTAACGGCATCCGTGGGCCGCGGCAATGCCGCAGCCCACGGGGCTGTGCTGGGGTTACGCCACAGCGTTTAGGCCAGCCACACTGCTCTTACGCTTCTTGATTCGCATTCCGTTCACCTCCTCAGCGGACAGGGGGAAACATATAGAGAGACAGGTGATCCTGATCTTAACGACCGCTCTTGGCCCACGCAAGCAGTGCGTTGGCTAACACGTCGCTCATCATGATCCTTAGGATCATGCCGTGGCCCGGGTGTTAGAATTTTTGGCAGTAACGGGCGCGCCTCGCGCGCCAGTAGGAATCGCAAGGGGTAATAGCAATCGCATGGGTAAAGAGAGGGCTGCGTGTTATCAGTGACCGGTGATGGCGGAGGGGCGGCGGGCCAGGGCGACGCCGGGTCTGGGATCGCCCGGTGGGATTCGTCGGTGTACACGATCGAGGACGCGGACCTGGACTTGCGCTGCGCCGCCCTGCTGGACCGGTGCCGTGGGCTCGCCGACCTCTACCAGGGGGCGCTGTACTCCCGCCCGGCCGGGGAGATCGCCGTCGCGCTTGCTGAGCTCGGGGAGCTACGCAGCCAGGCGCTATGCCTGGACGGCATGACCGCCGCCGCGGTGGCGGTCGCGTCCGGCGACATCCGGGCCATCGATCGCCGGGCGCGCGCCGAGGCCGTCATGGACGAGATGGATGAGCTCGTGCAGTTCGCCGAGCTTGAATGGCTGACGGTGCCAGATCACCGCGCCAAGGACCTGCTCGCCGACGCGGCGCTGCAGGAATACCGGCATTTTCTCGAGGTGGTCCGCAGCGTCGTGGACTATAGCCTTCCCGAGGAGGCGGAGACCGCGCTGGCGGCCCGTGAGCCGGCGGCCACCACCGCGTGGGTCGCCCTGCACAATCAGGTCACCGAGGGCCTGCGCCCCGCCGTGCGGGGACAGCCTCAGTCGCTCGAAGACGCGCGGCGCTGGCTGGAGTGCGATGACGCCGGGCTGCGGGCTGATGCCCTGACGGCCATTTTTGACGCGCTGGAACCGATGGCCGACGTCCTGGCCCACTGCCTCGACACCCTCGTCGCGGACAAGCTCAGCGTGGACGCCCTGCGCGGGTTTTCGCACCCACGATCCGAGCGGGATCTGGAGAATGACCTGCCCTCCCAGGTCGTTGACGACATGCTCGGCATCGCGGAGCAGCACTATGAGCTGCCGCAGCGGTGGTTCGCGCGCAAGGCCGAGCTGCTCGGCATGGACCGGCTGCGGTTCGAGGACATGCGCGCGCCGGCCGGGCCGATGCCGGCCATCCCCTATGACAGCGCTGCCCAGGCCGTCATCGAGGCCTTCGACGGCCTCGCCGGCTGGGCAGGCGACCTGGTCAGGGAAATGTTCTCGGCCGGGCACGTCGACGCCGATCCCCGGCCGGGCAAGCGCGGCGGAGCGTTCTGCCGCAGCCTGGGCCCGGGGAAGCTGCCCTGCGTGCTGCTTTCGTATTACGGCACCGTCGAAGACGTCGTGTCCCTGGCCCACGAGCTCGGCCACGCCGTGCACTTCTCGGTCGCCGGCCGTTACAGGGACGGCCTGACCTTCGACGCGCCGCTGGCGCTGAGCGAGGTCGCGCCGGCCCTGGCGGAACTGCTCGTCTACGACCGGCTGATAGAGCGTGAGCAGGACCGGCGGATCCGGCGGCTGCTGATGGCCAAACGGGCCGAGGGTACCCTTGAGTCCATTTTCCTGCCAACGTTCCTCACTCGATTCGAGACCCGCGCCCATGAGCTGCGGGCCGAGGGAAGCACGCTCACCGACTCGCGCATCCGCGGGTTGTGGGCCGAGTGCGGCAGGCAGTTCTACGGGCCGGGTGTGCAGGCGCCCGACCGGTGGGGGCTGTTCTGGGCGATAGTCCCCCACCTCGTGCACGAGCGCTTCTACTGCTACTCCTACGTGTTCGCGCGGCTGGTCGGCCTCGGCCTCTACGCGGCGTACACCCATGATCCGCACGGCTTCCCCGAGCGATTCCACCAGTTCCTGCGCTGCGGAGGCTCAGCCGCGCCGGCGGGCCAGCTCGCCCTCGCGGGCATCGACATCACCGACCCTGGCATCTGGCGGGCCGGGATCGACCAGGCCGCGGCCTTGCTGGACCCGCTACTCGGCTGACCCGGCCGCCGCCGGGCCGCAGAACTCGAGCAGTGGGTAGCCGCCGACGTCCCTGCCGTTGTCTTCCACCGTCGTGCTGAGCCGGGCCCGCGACTGGCATTCCCGCAGGAACCGCAGCATCGGAAGCCAGTCTTCGTGGTCACGTCGCAGCGGGCGGGCGGTCCCCGTCTCGTCGATCACGCAGGGCACGATGCCGCACATGGTAACGCCGGACCCGTCGATCTGGAGCACCGCGACCCCGGTTCGCCGGGCCAGCGGGTGAAAGGGAAACGCCGGGTGCTCGGGCCTTGGGTATATCCCGTACTCGCCGAACGCGGCGGCGAGTTCATCTGCGGTCTGGCCGGTCACATCGAACCCGTAGCTGGCCAGCTCCTCGCCCATCCTGAGGTAGTCGAACACGATGTGCCCCAGTCCGTAGAGCACGGGCTTGCCGTCCATGAACTCAACCGCGCGGAGCATGTGCTGATGATGGCCCATCACCAGATGCGCGCCAGCCTCGGTGATCAGCTCCGCGCACAGCCGCTCGTGGTCGGTCAGCACCCACGGCTGGGTGTGGTCGCCCCAGTGGGCGGACACCACAACGACATCGGCCTGCTGCCTGGCCCCGGCGATCGCCGCGGCAAGCTGCTCCCAGTCGGCCTCATTGAGTATGGACACCACCCGGGGCGGCACGCCCGGGCAGCTGATCCCCGGGTGTACCGGAAAATAAGCGTCTTCAGCGCGCAGCGGCGCCACCCCTGGCACGCCCTGGGAGGCCTCGGCGCCGTGCTGCAGGACCGCGGAAACCGCCAGGAAGGCTATCCGCAGCCCGCTTCGCTCCACGATCACTGGCGCCAGCGCGTCCGCCAGCATGGGGCCCGCGCCGACGGTCAGGACGCCCTGGCCGCCCAGTGCGGCCATCGTGTCGGCAAGGCCCCCCCGCCCGGCGTCCATCGAGTGGTTGTTGGCCAGGGACATGACGTCGAAGATGGCCAGGCCCGAGACGTTCGCCGGGGGCACGACCGATGCCTGCGAGGCACCCGGAACCACGGCGTGCGCATCGGTCAGCACGCCTTCGAAGTTCCCGAACACCACGTCCGCTTCGGCCAGTAACGGGCGGACACCAGCCAGCGCCCCATCCGGGTCCGGCCGGTCAACCAGGACATCACCCACCGCCGCCAGCAGCAGCCCGCCCATGCCACTCCTCCGCGTGCCAAGGCCGATCCTGATAGTCAGCCAGGCCAACCACACGATAACTCCGGCATGCCCACGATGACAGGGATGACGATGGCTGGCCGACGACCAGGTCGGCTCAGCCGGGCTACTTCAGCAGCTGGCGGGCCATGACCACGCGCTGGATCTGGTTGGTGCCCTCGTAGATCTGGGTGGTCGTCGATTAGCGGGCAGTTTGCGCAGGCAGGCGGCGTGTAGTGCGGCTAGGGTCAGCACGGATCCAGCACCGATGTCCCTGACGCACTCCCTATCTCCCGTTATCTCCGGGCTGGCACTTCAATTACGACTTCCACGTGACCAATGACGAGCGCGTCGGGCCCGTTGAGCACAACTTCCGGACCGCGCAGGAGCTGGCCGATATGGGCCAGGCCTGGGCCGCCAGGCCTGGGCCGCCGGGCCTGGGCCGCCAGGCCCGGCGAGCAGGGCGGCGTCAGCGTCTTCTTGCGCGACGGCGACACCGTGCGGTGCTGTCGATCGTGGCGGGCTAGACGGGCAGGCGTGGCACCGGCCGGCCGTGCCGTCGGGCTGGACGCCGGCCGGGCAGCGCCCGGAGGACTTCCCCGGCTGAGGCGCATCAGCCGCGAAGCCGGTCGCGCTGCCGACTACGTGAACTCAGGTTGTCGCGAGTTACATTATTCTCAGCGGATTGCGAGCTTTCTATCGTTAGTTGCTTGTCGACCAGGCGTCTTACTTGAGTCGGCTGCGGTGGGCTGTGATCGTTTTACGCGGGACCGGACCGAAGGAGCGTGCGTGGAGGAGGCGGTCGTCCTGCTGGACGAGCAGGGCAAACAATCCGGCACGCTGAGTAAGTCCGCCGCACATGATCGTGAGACACCGCTGCACTTGGCGTTCTCCTGCTATGTGTTCAACGACCGCGGCGAGCTACTGCTGACCAGGCGAGCGTTGACGAAGCTGACCTGGCCAGGGACGTGGACGAACAGCTGCTGCGGGCACCCGCTGCCTGGTGAGGGCATCTACACCGGCATCGCGCGCCGACTGCGAGCTGAGCTCGGCATCGAGGCAGTGCGCACGGATCTGGTGCTGCCGACCTTCCGGTACCGGGCGAGCATGGACAACGGCATCGTGGAGAACGAGATGTGCCCGGTATTCCGGGCCGTCACCGACGACACGCCCGAGCCGGCCGCCGATGAGGTGATGGAGGTGAGGTGGGTGCCTTGGGACCGATTCGCGTCGGACGTCATGCATGGCCGGATTGCGGTCTCTCCTTGGTGCGAATCACAGGCGGGCGAGTTGCTGACGCTGGGGCCCGATCCGCTGGCGTGGCCTGTCGCTCCGGCAGACGAGCTTCCTCCCGCGGCACGCCCGTAAGCAGCCTGGCTCCAGTTCGCGCGTCCCGAGACCGGCCGACGGATCGCCCTAGCCGGGGACGATGTTCACAAGACCCGCAGCTTTCACGATGACGTCCCTGACCCTCGCCCCATCAAGCGCCACGATGACCTTTCCCGCATGGAGTGCCCGCTCACGACGTTCATGCTCACCTATGCCCGGGGGAACTTCCAAGCGGGCGCGCACCTTCCCGGACACCTGCACCACGCAGGTCACTGTCTCTTCGGCCACCAGCGCTGGGTCCGCTGCGCCGCCGCTCGCCTTTCCGGCCCCGCTGAGGCTACGAGGCCCGCTGACTTCCAGGGTGCTGCGCGCCACCCAAGACCCCTGGACCCCTGTGACGCGCGGATATGTTCGCAGGAAATGTCAGGTGTGCCCGATCAAGGATGCTGTATGAGTGAGCAGGCCCGCTCGTTACCGCAGCGCAGCGAGAGGGAGTCGCGGTGCGTCCCACTTGGGCGCTTCACGGATTTTAGTGTGCTCGGACCGGTTGAAGCCCGTCAGGGAGAAAGCATTTTACCGCTTGGCGGAGCGAAGCAGATAACGGTCTTAGCAGCCCTCCTCATCGAGCATGAAGAAGTGGTCAGCGACAGGAGGCTGATACACCTTCTCTGGGATGATAATCCTCCTAGAACTGTAGCTGCCCAACTATACACGTATGTGTCGAGGTTACGCAGGCGTCTTTCTGGTGCAGTCGATTTCTATCGCGTCGGCTCGGGATACCGTATGGCATTCAGGAACGCCTTTCTCGATTATGACAAGTTCCGTCAACTGTCGGAATTAGGAATATCCGAGCTAAATACCGCCGAGTATCGGAGTGCTGCTGATCATTTGGCTGAAGCCCTGCGGCTATGGCACGGTCCAGCGCTTAGCAATGCCACAGAGACATTTTCTGAAGAGCAGAGCGCTTCGCTGGAGCAAGGCAGGATGACGGCGCTCGAGAGCAGGATCGAAGCCGACCTTGTGTTAGGCCGACACACGCAAATACTACCCGAGTTGCAGACGCTTAGTGTGCAATATCCGATGCACGAGATGTTTCGCGACCAACTCATGCGCGCTCTTTGCCGGTCTGGCCGCAAGAGCGACGCGATAAGGGTCTACAATGAAGGTCGTCGCCTACTCATGGAGGAGCTAGGCGTGGATCCGGACGTCAAGCTGCAACAAACCCTTCGGGCAATCATCACGGGAGATGAGCGGTTGCTGTCGCCTGGTTCCTGAACATAGCGGGAGCTTCCTCCAGAGCCGGCTGCGCAAATGTAGTGCCGCATCAGGCAACGTTCACCCGGGTGACGACCCGGCGTAGCCGTTGGTCGTAGGCGTTGTTGTTGCGCCAGATAATGTACCGGCGGATCATGCTGGCCTGCTGTTTGTGGCTGGCATGGTCGGTCCCGTCGAGCGCGAAGTACCGCAGGGCCGTGAACTGCGCCTCCACGCGGTTTAACCAGGACGAATTCGTCGGCGTGTAGGCAATCTCGACGTTGCTCGTCGTCGCCCATTCCCCGACCCGGGGGTCTTTGGCGGTGGTCAGGTGCGGGCTGAAGTTGTCGCAGACGATCGCGATCCTGGTCTCGGGCGGGTAAAGAGAACGCAGGTAGCGGCAGAACTCCAGGAACCGGGCCCGGGTCTTGCGCGGCTTGATGTGCCCGAACAGCTTGTCCTCGCCCAGCTCGTACGCCGCGAGCAGGTGCCGCACCCCGGCGGTGCGGGTGTAGGCGGCGCGCATCCGGCGCCGCGGCGCCCGGCCGGGTTCTTTGCCCTTGCCGCTGACCGCGGCCCACTGGCGGCCCGGCCGGGGCTGCAGGTTCAGCGGACCGAACTCATCCACGCAGAAGATCACTTCCGGCTCGCCCTCATCCGGGGTCACCTCGCCGTCGGCGATGGCATACAGGTGCTCGATGCGGGCCTTCTTCACCGCGTAATCAGGATCCCCGGAGGTCTTCCAGGTCTTCAGCCGTTGAAAACTGACGCCTTCCTCGCGGAGCAAGACCGGCAGGCCCTCATGGCTGATGTCGTCGACCACCCCCTCAGCGACCAGGAACTCGGCCAGCTTCGACAAGCTCCAGGCGGAAAACGGCAGGTCATGCTCCACGGGCCGGGACCTGGCGATCTTCTTGATCTCCCGCCGCTGCGCCAGCGTGAACTTCGGCGGCCGACCGCCCCTGTACCGCGGATACAGCGAGCTGAACCCGTCAACGCTGAAGTTGCGGATCACATCCCGGACCCGGTCCTGGCTGGTGAACGCCACCTTCGCGATCGCGGCCACGTCCATGCCCTGCGCCGACAGCAGCACCATCTGCGCCCGCCGCCAGGTCACCACCGACCCGCTGCCACGCCGCACGATCCGCACCAGCCGCCGGCCTTCATCATCATCA
>JASHUI010000146.1:0-4430 GCA_030040095.1 Streptosporangiaceae bacterium
GGCTTCGCCGGCCACCCCGGCTTCGCCGGCCACCCCGGCCCCGGCCACCCCGGCCCCGGCCACGTCCACTCCGGCGCCCGCCCCGTCGCCCGCGGCCACCGGATAGCGCCGCCCTCGTCGATCCGGCGACATACCGGGGCGGTCCGCCCGGGGTGTTGGCCAGACTTTGTCGGTGGTGATGTCTAGGCTGCTCGGCAGCGGCCACGGGCGAGACCCGATGACGGGCAGGGCGAAGGAGCATCGTGACGGATAGCTTCACCGTGGACCGGGCGGGTTCCCCGAACGGCCAGGCGGGCGGCATCGCCGCCCCGGTCGGCCGGGTCGCGGGCACCGAGGACTCGACCCCGCTGCAGTTCGCCGTGGCCCTGGACGAGGACTCCTACCTGCAGCTGGACGACGTGGTGGTCACGACGCGGCACATCCCGGGACTCGGGCCAATCCTGACCAGCGGCGTGGTGACGCAGGTCCGCGCCCGGCACGAGGGGGCGAGCTTCGGCTCGGACGTGTTCCTGATCTCCGACGGGGTGCTGCCCGCGCGGGTCCAGGAGATCGCCGAGGTCAGCACCACGCGGGTGGAGCCGGAGGTGTACGTGCCGCCGCGCCCCGGGGAGATCGTGCGCCGCGCCAGCGGGCCCGAACGCGCCCAGGCCCTGTACTTCGATCAGATGGCCTCCCGGCTGCCGGTGGGCCGGGGCCGCGACAGAGCCCCGATCTACGTGAACATGGAGTTCCTCGACGGCACCCGCGGGGCCCATGTGTCGATCAGCGGCATCTCCGGCGTCGCGACCAAGACCAGCTTCGCGCTGTTCCTGCTGCACTCGATCTTCCGGTCCGGCGCCCTCGGCGCCCGCGCGGTCAACGCCAAGGCCCTGGTGTTCAGCGTGAAGGGCGAGGACCTGTTGTTCCTCGACCAGCCGAACGTGCGCCTGGACGACGATCTGCGGACCGAGTACGCCGAGCTCGGCCTGCCGGCCGAGCCCTTCGCCTCGGCCGGATTCTGGGCGCCGCCGATCCCGGACGACCTGACCGGCCGGCCGAACGTCACCGGGCGCACCAGCGGCGTCGAGGCGTTCTGGTGGACGGTCGGCGAGTTCTGCGCCGGGAACATGCTGCCGTACGTGTTCGCGGACGCCGAGGACGAACGCAACCAGTACACGATCGTGATCCACCAGGTGGCGACGCGGCTGCGCCTGGACGCTGTCCCGTGCGGCAACGGCGGCGCGGTGAAGATCGGCGACGACCTGGTGACCACGTACGAGGAGCTGGTCGACGTCATCGCGGCCCGGCTCAGCGACGACGAAACCCGCTCGGACTGGGCCGGGCCGGTCACCGGGGCGGGGACGGTCAACGCGTTCATCCGGCGGCTCAGGGCGTCGCTGCGGCCGCTGCGGCCGATCATAAGGGCGGACCTGACCGGGACCCCGCGACGGCTGATCTCGACCCAGGAGCAGCAGGTCAGCGTGGTGGACCTGCACAACCTGCACGAGCGCGCCCAGCGCTTCGTGGTCGGCGTGGTGCTGGCCGCCGAGACCGCGCGCAAGGAGGACGCGGGCCCGGGCGGGCTGCTGTTCACGATGATCGACGAGCTGAACAAGTACGCGCCGCGCGAGGGCACCTCGCCGATCAAGGAGGTGCTGCTCGACATCGCCGAGCGCGGCCGCTCCCTGGGGATCATCCTGATCGGGGCGCAGCAGACCGCCAGCGAGGTCGAGCGGCGCATCGTGTCCAACTCGGCCATCCGGGTCGTGGGCCGCCTGGACTCGGCCGAGGCCGGGCGGCCGGAGTACGGGTTCCTGCCCGCCTCCCAGCGGACCCGGGCCACGCTGGCCAAACCCGGCGCGATGTTCGTCTCCCAGCCGGAGATCCCGGTGCCGCTGGCCGTGGAGTTCCCGTTCCCCGCCTGGGCGACCCGGCTGTCGGAGTGCGCGGCGCCGCCCTCGGGCTCGCCCGCCGCGCCGGGCGCCGATGCCTTCGCCCGGCTGCCCGCCGCGGACGACGACGACATCCCGCCGTTTTGAGACCCATGAGGAACGGACCGTCGTGAAGTTCTTGCATACCGCCGACTGGCACGTGGGAAAGGCCCTGAAGGGCCGGGACCGGCTCGACGAGCAGCGTCAGGTCCTGGCCGAGATCGCGTCGATCGCCGAGCAGAACGAGGTCGACGCGGTGCTGATCGCCGGGGACATCTACGAGCACGCCGCCCCGTCCGCCGCGGCGCAGAACCTGGTGATCCAGACGCTTTTGCGGCTGCGCCGCGCTGGCGCCGAGGTCGTCGCCATCGCCGGCAACCACGACCACGGGCCGACGTTCGAGGCCTACCGCCCGCTGATGGGCGTGGCCGGCATCAGCGTGGCCGGTGCGGTGCACCGGCCGGACCGGGGCGGGGTGGTCCGGTTCCGGGCCCGGTCGGCCGGCGAGCAGGTCCAGGTGGCCGTGCTGCCGTTCCTCACGCCCCGCTACGCCGTCCGGGCCGCCGAGATCGTCACGCAGACCCCGTCGCAGAACGTCCGCGCCTACGACGAGATGGTGCGCCAGGTCGTGGCCGCGCTCACCGCGGACTTCGGCCCCGACACCGTTAACCTGGTGATGTCCCACCTGACCTGCATCGGCGGGACGTTCGGCGGCGGCGAGCGCTCGGCCCAGTCGATCTTCGAGTACAGCGTCCCGGCCACCCTGTTCCCGGTATCGGCGCACTACGTGGCGCTCGGCCACCTGCACAGGCGGCAGTCGCTGCCCGCCCACTGCCCGGTGCACTACAGCGGCTCGCCGATCGCGGTCGACTTCGGCGAGCAGGACAACACCAGCGTGGTGTGCCTGGTCGAGGCGAGCCCGTCGGTCCCGGCCCGGGTCACCGACGTCCCGGTCGCGTCCGGACGGCGGCTGCGGACGGTCCGCGGGACCCTGCCCGAGCTGGAGGCACGGGCCGCCTCCTTCGGCCAGGACTACCTGCGGGTGTGGCTGCGCGAGCCGGCCCGCGCGGGCCTTCGCGACGACGCCGCGGCGATCCTGCCGAACGCGCTCGAGGTGCGCATCGATCCCGAGTTCGCCGCGCCGTCCCGCCCGGACCGCCCCGACGTGACCAACGCGATGCAGAGCCCCGATCAGCTGTTCGCCGAGTTCTGCGCCGCCGAGCAGGTACGCGACCCGCGCGTGGCGGCGCTGTTCGCGGAGTTGCACGCCGAGGTGACCGGGGCGGACTCCGGCGCCGGCTGAGCGGAGGGAACACAGCGAGCCCAACCGCCTGGAGGCGAGCGAAGGGAGGCACAGAGCCCATGCGACCGATCACGCTGGACATGAACGGGTTCGCCTCGTTCCGCGAGGCGACCACGATCGACTTCACCGACGCCGACTTCTTCGCCCTGGTCGGCCCGACCGGCTCGGGCAAGTCGACCGTGATCGACGCGATGACGTTCGCGCTCTACGGGTCGGTGCCGCGCTGGGGCCGCAAGGGCATGGTCTCGCTCGCGCTCGCGCCCACCACCGGCCGGGCCACGGTCAGGCTGGTCTTCGAGGTCGAGGATCAGCGCTATGTCGTGGCCCGCGAGCTGCGCCGGGTCGGCGTGCAGGTGAGCCAGCGGGCCGTGACCCTGGAGCGAGTCACCGGGCGGGACGGCCCGACCCAGGTGCTGGCCGGGGACCTGGCCGGGGTCGCGGAGGCGGTCGAGCGGCTCCTCGGCCTGTCGTACGAGGACTTCTGTCAGTGCGTCGTGCTCCCGCAGGGGCAGTTCGCCGATTTCCTGCACGCCACGCCCAAGGACCGGCAGGAGATACTTCTGCGCCTGCTCGGCGCCGAGCACTACCGGGAGATGATGGTGCGGGCCAACCAGCGCGCGAGCGAGGCGGGGCAGCGCGCCGACGCCCTGGACGAGACCCTGGCCACCTTCGCCGACGCCACACAGCAGTCGCAGGACGCCGCGGCCGAGGCGCAGACCACGCTGGAACGGCTGGCCGAGCGCACGGAGGAGGCCCGCCCCCGGATCGAGGCGGCGGACCGGGAGCTCACATCGGCCGAGAACGAGCTCGAGGCCCTGGAACGGGAGCGGACCGCCCTGGCCGCGGTGCGCATACCGGCCGACGTGGCCGGGCTCGACGCGGGCCTGTCCGCCGCGCGGGCCGCCGCGCAGCAGGCCGCCGCCGCCGAGCGGGACGCGCTGGCCGCCGACCAGGCGGCGCGCGCCGGGCTGGCCGCCGGCCCGCGGCGAGCCCCGCTGGAGCTGGCCCGCCAGCGCCGGGCCGAGCGCGGCCAGCGCGCCGCGGGATTGCCGAAAGCCAAGCTGGACCTCGGGCGCCTGAACACACAGTCCGCCCGGGCCGAGACCGCGGTCACCGAGGCCGCCGCCGCGCTCGAGGCCCTGCGCGGCCAGCGAGAACTCGCCGCCGGGTCCGCCTCGGCCGCCGAGCAGCGCGTCCGGGACCTGGACGGCGAGCGC
>JASHUI010000147.1:0-28259 GCA_030040095.1 Streptosporangiaceae bacterium
GCGAGCCGCTCAAGCGTCGCCGCCCAGTCGGCCCGCAGCTGCCGAAAGGCTTCCTGCAGGTCAGCCGGGTCGGCCGAGCGGATGAGCAGCCGCACCGGATGGCGACGGTCGAGTTCGGCCTCGACGTATGACGTCACCTCGACTCCGTTGACCACCAGGTTGCTGACCAGCCCGTCGATGACGGCGTTCTGCATCACGACCCCGATCAGACGGGCGCGGGTCAAGTCGCACTCGCGGAATTCGGCATCAGTCAGGTCCTGGTCCTCGAATCTCGCCATGCCGGGCAGTATCCACCGGCGTACTGACACCCCCGACCGGTGGCGATCTTGACGGTCTGTAAGCCCTCGGCCGCGTCCGGCATGGTGGTAACGAAGGTGCGACGAAGCATGTGCGGGTGAGCCCTGGTGATCCGGGCGCCTGGGAGCATCGCGGGCACGCGGAGATCGGCGTGGCCTTCTATGGTGGGGATGTGCTGACTGGACCGCGCCTGCGCCAGGTGGCTCTGGTCGCGCGCGATTGTGGCCGGGTTGCCGCTGAGCTGAGCCGGGTCTTCGGCTGGGGGCAGCCGTTTCGCGATCCGGGGGTAGGACAGTTCGGCCTGGCCAACGCGGTGTTCGCGGTTGGCGACACGTTCGTGGAGGTCGTCGCGCCAGTGCGGCCGGATACCACCGCGGGCCGGTACCTTGACCGGCGCGGCGGCGACGGCGGGTATATGGCGATATTCCAGGTTCCGGACCTGGCGGTGGCCCGGGACAGGCTCGCCGGCCTGGGGGTGCGGGTGGTCTGGACGGTCGGCCTGCCTGACATCGCCGCCACGCACCTGCATCCCAAGGACGTCCCCGGCGCCATCGTGTCGCTGGACTGGGCGGCTCCCGCGGAATCGTGGCGGTGGGCGGGCCCGTCGTGGACGGGCCGGGCGCCGGAGCACGCTGGCGGCGGCGTGATCGGGCTGACGATCGAGGTCCGCGACCCGCCCGCTGCCGCGCGGCGCTGGGCGGCGGTGCTTGGCATCCCCGTCGCTGGCGGCGGGCAATCCACGGTCGTGGAGCTGCCCGACTCGGGCCAGCGGCTGCGGTTCGTGCCGGCCGGGGCGGCCCGCGGCGAGGGAATCACCGCGGTGACCATCGCTGGGCTGAGCGGCGGCGGGCCGTGGAGGATCGGCGGGGTCCGCTTCGTCGGCGAGGAAGGATGACATGATCACGCTGGACACCGGGACCGCGGACCTGCGGGCCGAAATCGACGCAGGCGTCGCGGTAATCACCATGAACCGCCCCGACCGGCGGAACGCCTTCTCCCCGGCCATGCTGTCCGCCATGGCGGATGTCCTGGCCCAGGCCGAGACCGACGATGCGGTCGGCTGCGTCGTGCTCACCGGGGCGGGCGGTGCCTTCTGCGCGGGCGGCGACGTCAAGAGCATGGCCGCCTCGCCGGCTGGCCCCGGCGGTGCCAGCCGGTCAGTGGATGCGGCCATCCACCGCCAGCGACTGAACCAGCGGGCCACCAGCGGCCGCCTGTGGGGCATGCCGAAGCCGACGATCGCCGCCATCACAGGCCCGGCGGCCGGGGCTGGCCTGTCGCTGGCGCTGGCGTGCGATCTTCGTTACGCGGTCCCCGGCGCGGTGCTGACCACGGCCTTCGCCCGGGTTGCGCTGGCCGGGGATTACGGCGGGACCTGGTTTCTGTCCCGGCTGGTGGGCAGCGGCAAAGCCAAAGAGCTCTACTACTTCTCCGAGCGGCTCAGCGCGGAAGAGGCCGAGCGGCTCGGGATCATCAACGCCATCTTCCCGGTCGCCGGCTTCGAGCAGGAGGTCATGGCACGCGCTCACCGGCTGGCCGAAGGGCCGTCGATCGCCTACCGCTACATGAAGGAAAACCTCAACCGGGCCGTGACAGGCGAACTCGGCGAATGCATGGACCTCGAAGTCACCCACCACATGCACACCGGGCTCACCGACGACCACCGCGAGGCCGCCCAAGCGTTCACAGACAAACGCGAACCCCGCTTCCGAGGCCGGTGACCTGTGGTGGCACCCGCGAATTAAGTGATTGCGGATTCGGGGCGCTTTCATCCTTTCGCGGGCTGCCTTCGGATGCGCGTTCCCGGCCACTCGCGATGAGGCGCGGCGGTGACGTGCGCGGGCCGGACGTGTACCTGTCGGGTACTTCGCATGGACCTGCGGCCCGCCTCGCAGTCGGCGGTTCGCTGTCCGCTT
The DNA here is from genome assembly GCA_030040095.1 of Streptosporangiaceae bacterium. Lineage (GTDB taxonomy): Bacteria > Actinomycetota > Actinomycetes > Streptosporangiales > Streptosporangiaceae > JASHPR01. The sequence goes on from JASHUI010000147.1 coordinate 2,214, forward strand.
TCGGAAGCCTGCAGGCGAGGCCGCGGGCGTGGTTCTGGCACCCCGCAGGGCAGCGCATGACGATCGGCGCTTTACTGCTGGCATGGTGTTCGTGGTGAGTCTGGGTCTGAGCGCGGCGCTGATCTACGGCATTTCGGATTTCCTCGGCGGCTTCGCCGCCAGCCGCTTTTCCGCCCTGCAGGTGACCCTGATCGCCTTCCTGGCCGGGCTCATCGTCTCGCTGGCCTTCCTGCCGTTCGTAGTTTCGGCCTGGACGGCCCCGGCTCTCGTCTACGGAGCGATCGCGGGAGTAACGGCGGCGGTGTCGATCTGGCTGCTCTACAGTTGCTTCGCCATCGGGCCGGTCAGTCTGCTCGCCCCGCTGGTCGCGCTCATCGCTGCCCTGGTGCCCGTCGTCTACGGCCTGTCCCGCCACGAACGCATCGACACGGTCGGCAAGGTCGCCATCGGCGCGGTCCTGGCGTCGGCCGCTCTCATCGGGTACACCCCCGGCAGCCGGCGGACGCCCGTGCGGTCACGGGCGCTCCTGCTGGGCATAGCCGCCGGCCTGGCGACCGGCGGATACCTCGTCGCCCTGGACTACACGCCATCCCGCTCAGGGGCAGTGCCCATCGTCGTCGTGTTTATCGCCGGCAGCCTGCTGCTCGCCCTCGCCGCTGCCGCCGCTCGCTGGCGGCATTCACCGGCCCGCGTACCGTGCCAGGCCGACGTGGGCGGCCCGCCGTGGCAGCGCCAGGTTCCCCTCATCCTGGCGATAATCAGCGGGATGACGCAGGCTGTCGCCGACGTCATGGCCATCATTGGCATCCACTTGGGCGACCTCGCAGTCATAGGTGCGCTGGTGGCTCTCTATCCCCTAGGCACGATCATGCTCGCTGTCATCGTCAACCGAGAGCGGCCGACTCCGCTCCAGTTCGCCGGGGTCGCCCTGGCCGTCGCCGCCTCCGTCGCCCTCAGCGCTGCGCCGCATGCGGCAGGCTCCTGCTCTAAGCCGGCCAGCACCTGCAAAGCCCCACGAACGGGACCAATAGGTGCGCGTCGCCCTTGATAGCGACCCGCAAGCAGCACATCGCCTTGCTCGAGCCGCATGCGCGGACAACGCCCACGTGCGGTTCTGATCAGCCTGGCAACGAAAGCACAGTCCGTTCTGGCAATTGTGGTTAATTGTGGCTGACCATGCTGTTTCGGTTGCCTGGGCGCATCTGCAGCCGATAGTGATCCGAACGCGGGCTCGGGCCATCTCGCGCCGGGAATGGCCCTCGATCGGCGGATGCGCGCTCAACGCAGACGACGCCGAGGACGACGAGGGACACGCCGGTCGCCTGCATGGCGGTCAGTGACTGGCCGAGCCAGGCCCACGCGACGACCGCGCCGAATACCGGCTCCAGCGAGATATCGACCGCACCGGCTTCGGGGCCGAGCCTGGCCGTGCCCCATGAGAACAGGACGAATGGCCCGATGGTGCCGAACACGCCAATCGCTGCGCCCCAGGCGAGGTGCTGAGGTTGCGTCAGAAGGACTGGCACGCCCTGCGGGATCTGGACGAGGATCCAGCCGATGCCGACGAGGCTGAAGGCCAGCGCGTTAGCCCGTGCCGCACCCGCGGTAGCGGCGGCACGGCCGCCGAAGACCGACAGTCCAGCTACGCCAGCCGCTGCGGCCAGCCCGTACAGCAGCCCGAGAGCATTGATATCGTTCATGTTCGCCGCGGGAAGCTGGACCACCAGGGCTACGCCTCCCAGGGTGAACAGGACCCCGGCCACCGCGATCGGCCGAGGCCAGCGGCGGCTGGACAGCAACGTCCACCCCATGACCATCACAGGCGCGAAGCTCTGCAGCACCAGCGCCACCGCGACTGGAAGCTTCTGGATGGCCAGCAGCAGAAAGGTAGTCGCCATCGCGACGGATACCGCCAGGCCAAAGATCAGCGACCAGCGAATATCGCGGAGCCTGATTCCCCGCTCATGGCGCCTCTTCCAGAGGACGACCGCGCCAAGGCCGATCGCGGTGATGTAGACACGCAACTGCACGAGCTGGAGGGGACGCACTCCGTCCCGGAACAGAGATGCGACGGCGACAGCGCCCACGCCCCACAACAGCGTGGCCACGACGACGGCGGCTAAGCCGTGAAGCCTGAGCCTGGACGCTTGCGAGGACAAGAACGGCTCCCCTCACGCCAGGCGCTGACTGACGAAATCGTCCAGTCGTTCCAGCGCGGCCGGCAGCGTCCGTCTCCCCAGCCCGACCCGGAACCGGTTGCTCCGGTCGCCGAAGAAGCTCCCCGGCAAGAGCAGTACACCTTCTTGCTGCACCAGTTCAGATACGAACTGATCAACCGGCATGGGCGCGTTCAGCCGCGGGAATCCCACCGTGCCCCCTTCCGGCCTGACCCATTCGAAGACCCCCTTCCACTTACTGAAGAACCCGTCGGTGTGTGCCAGGTTTTCGGCGACGATCTGTTTACAGCGATCTACTACGCTATCGTGATTGCGCAAAGCTATAAGCGCAAGGATCTCGGAAGGGGCCGAGCTGCATACCGAAGTGTAGTCCTTTATCGCGGTTATCCGCCGCAGCAGGTCTTGATCAGCGGAGGCTACCCAGCCAATCCGCAGGCCAGCCAGCCCGTATGCTTTGGACATAACGCCTACGCTGACAGCCCGGGCGCTGACGTCGGCCGCGGCGGGCAGTCGACGTGCCGGGTCGAATTCCATGAACCGGTACACCTCGTCCGATACCAGGGTGATACCGCGTTCTTCCGCCAGGGTGATGAGCCTCAGAAAGGTGTCCTGGTCGAGGAGCGCGCCGGTCGGGTTGTGCGGGAAGTTGACGGCGATCATCCCTGTTCGCGGCCGGATTGCGCGCCTGATGGCGTCGAGGTCGAGCGCCCAGCCGGTGTCGGCATCAAGCGGCACCAGGGTGACCTCCGCTCCCAGCGCTTCGGCAACCCGGTAGAGAGGCTCGAATGCTGGCGCCACGACCACGACGTGCGCTCCCGGGTCGAGGAGAACATTGGTGACCAGGAACAGTGCCTCCGCCGCCCCCCCGCCGCACACCACGATGCCGTCGGCGGAGATCTTCTCGTACAGCCCGGCTATGGCCTGCCTCAGCGCGGGATGCCCGCCCGTCTCGGTGTAGCCAAGCATCAGGCCGTCCCACCGCGCGGCGCAGTCCTCATCGGCCAGGGCCAGCAATTCCCTCATTGGGTAGGGGTCCACGTCGGAGGCGCATAGGATGTGCTCGGCCACGAACTCCCATCGGGCGAAGAAGCGTTCGAGCTGGCTCTCGGCATAGGTCATTGCCGCTCCCGATCGGATGCCAATTCGTGGCCAATTCGCCGTATTTCGCGGATGAAAAGGTCGAAATCCGCGAGCTCGCTACGGTGATTAGTGATCGCTACCCGGATCGCGTAGCGCCCGTCGAGCACCGTGTGGGACGGTACCGCAACCCCGCTCTCCTGAGTCCGGATGAGCAATTCCCGGTTCAGCCGGTTCAGTTCCTCGTCACCGGCGTCCGCTGCTCCGCGGTAGCGCAGGCAGACGACGTTGAGCGATATCGGCGCGAGCAGTTCCAGGTCAGGAGCGGCATCGACAAGGCCGCCCAGATATTCGGCCTGCGCAACGTTCTGCTCGATGAGCCGGCGGAACTTGTCGATGCCCTGCTCCTTGATGCCCATCCAGATTTTCAGCGCCCGGAAACCGCGCGACAACTGAGGCCCGTACTCCGTGAACTGCTGAGACACTGGTGCTGACAGCCCCCGGTCGGCAGGCGCCATGTACGCGGCGTCGTACCGGAACGCCGCCCGGTGCTCAGCATCCGACCTGACCAGGACACATCCTGCCTCGTACGGGAAGTACATCCACTTGTGCAGGTCGAAAGCCAGTGAATCGGCGCGGTCGAGACCCTTCAGCCGGGAGCGCAGCGCTGGCGAAAGCGCCGTGCAGGCGCCGAAAGCCCCGTCGACATGGAACCAGACGCCCTGCCGCGCGGCGAGGTCAGCCAGTCCTGCCAGGTCATCGATTGCCCCGGTGTTGACGGTGCCCGCCGTTCCCACCACGCAGAGCGGAACCAGGCCGGCGGCCCGGTCCTCCTCGATAGCCGATTCGATGGCGGGCAGGTCGGCCCGGTAGCTGGCATCGGCTGGTATCTTGCGGAACGCCCGCGTGCCCAGCCCGAGCAACTGCACGGCTTTCTGGATCGAGGAGTGCGCCTCCGTCGACCCGTAGACGACGAATGGGCCACTCCCGGACAGCCCGTCATTCTTGATGTCGCTACCCGCATGGTTGTTGCGCGCCACCGCCAGGCCAACGAAATTGGCCATTGAGCAGCCGCTGACGAGGATCCCGCTCGCGGACGGGCGATATCCGAGCATCGTTGAGCACCACTTGATCACCTGCGCCTCGACGTGGGTTCCCGCGTCGTTGAAGCCGTCGACGCTGGAGTCAATGCCCGCAGCCAGCATCTCGGCGAGCATTGCCATGCCGCTGCCTTGGCCGCACACCCAGCCCCAGAACCTGGGATGGGCGTTGCCCGTCACGTATGGCAGCACGAGGTCACGGAAGTCGGCGTATGCCTGCTCAGCGCCCTCCGGTTGGCTCGGCAGCGGCTCCTCAAAGCGGGCCCGCACCTGGTCCGGCATGGGCTGCCAGACCGGCAACTCCCGCAGGCGGCCGAAGTAGTCGAACATGTCGTCGACCATCCGGTGGCCAAGGTGTCGCAGCTCATCCCACGACTTCGGATCCAGGGTCTCCTCGGAACCACCGTCATAGCCGTCCATAGTGGTCAGCGTGTCATACACGTCTCGGCGAGGTCCATGTACCTGAGCTCGCCTTTAATCACCTTGTGGTAGAACGACCAGTACGAAGGCTCGAGCACGGCGACACGGCTCTTGATCAGCACGTGCAGCTCGGGGACCCGCGCCATCGGCACGCCCTGGTGGAAGTGATGGGCGGTGTGAAGGTCGTTTCCATTAGTGAACCACCGAGCGAACCGGCTGGCGCGTACCGTACGAGTGTTGGTCAGCACGTTGGGGTCGGTCTGAGAATTGAGCCCGAAGTGCTCGGGAAGCTCGATCAGGAAATGCGTTGGCTCCGCGACGAGCAGGGTTGGCGCCACCCAGGCCACCAGCACGATCAGGCTACCCGTCGCGACACTGGCCGCAACGGCCCCGGCCAGCACCACGGCGAACCCTATGTATTCCGTCCTGATCTTCTTCGCTGCCACCGTCTTCGTCACCCCGGGGTGCAGCCGTCCCACGAGGCTGCGGCCGATGTTGACGCCCACGTCCTTGTAGCGGCCGAGATGGAAGCAGCTGCGCAGGAAGCCGGGCACCGAGCCTAGGTCGCGGAACCGGTAGTTGAAGAACTCGCGGTTCTGCGGTGTGCCGAGGTAGGCGTGGTGCTGGAGATGGTCGTACTTGTAGTGCCAGAATGAGCTCATCATCGGGACGCCGCAGGCGAATCCGACCAGTCTGTTCAGCCAACGCTGGTTGTACGCGTGCTCGTGCAGGCATTCATGCTGAAGCTCGACCAGATGGGCGTACATGAGCCCGATGACGATAGCTGCTGCGATATCGAACGGCCATGCTGGAGCGAACACAATCACCACCCAGCCTGCCGTGATAAGCGTCAGGGCGATGGCTAACTTAGCAGTGAAGTAGACCGGCCGTCGAGCGAACAGCTGTTTAGGAAGATCTCGCCGCGTATCAACTCCTAGCACGGGCGCGAGCGGAACTTCCTGTGAACCGTACAGGAGGCGGTCCTCCACCAGAGGCTGGGGTAACGATGCCATTGATAACTCCCTCATGAGTCACTGACTTCGTCATGAAACCACAGACCTAAGTGATCAGGCAAACATCGAGCCTAACGGCTTGTGCTTGCGCGCTCCCGCAGCTCAGGGACTGCTGGCATGCAGCGCTAGGCGGGCAGCAGTTGCCTATGTGGCATAAGGCATCACATTGGGGAAAGCGCTGGAATTACTCCCGATAGATTGCTGGTGAACTAGGTGCCGCGGTGATGTGAGACGGCAGTATGGGTCCTTTGGCATCGTCGGCGCCACACGAACCGCCTGTTGGCGCGGAGGCAAATCGCTTCACGTCGAAACCTCAATGCACAGCAGGCGCTCGCGCCGCACATTGAGGTTGACCACAGCGAGAGCTTCGTGATTACATAACCAGGTCAGCCGTGGACCGCAACTAAATCACCCGTTATCGCTGGCGAGGTGCGCACAGTGTCTGATTCCGCACGAAATCACTTGTGGATGCACTTCACCCGAATGAGCTCTTACGACCAGAAGCCGGTCCCGTTGATAGTTCGTGGCGAAGGGGCGTATATCTGGGATTCCTCGGGGCGGCGGTATCTCGACGGACTCGCCGGGCTGTTCACCGTACAAGTCGGCCATGGCCGGGCCGAACTGGCCGAAGCGGCCGCCAAGCAGACCAGGGAGCTCGGTTATTTCCCGGTCTGGTCCTATGCCCACCCGGCTGCGGTCGAGCTCGCTGAGCGCCTGGCCGCTGACGCACCGGGAGACCTCGGCAAGGTGTTCTTCACGGTCAGCGGGGGCGAGGCCGTGGAGACGGCGTGGAAGCTTGCGAAGCAGTACTTCAAGCTTGTCGGCATGCCCACCCGCTGCAAGGTGATCAGCCGGGACCTTGCCTACCATGGGACAACGGCAGGCGCTCTATCGATAACGGGCGTGCCCGCCATCAAGCGAGATTTCGAACCGCTGGTTCCCAGCGCACTGAAGGTCCCCAGCACAAATTTCTATCGTGCACCCGAGCATGCCGACGACTGCCAAGCCTTCGGTCGGTGGGCTGCCGACGAGATCGCCAGGGTCATCGAATTCGAGGGACCTGAGACCGTGGCCGCTGTGTTCCTGGAGCCAGTTCAGAACGCTGGCTCCTGCTTCCTCCCGCCGCCCGGTTATTTCGAGCGCGTCCGCGAAATCTGTGATGAATACGGGGTGCTGCTGATTTCCGACGAAGTGATATGCGCCTTCGGTCGGCTCGGTTACAATTTTGGCTGTCGGCGTTACGGCTACCAGCCGGATATCATCACGATCGCCAAAGGACTTACCTCCGGCTATGCGCCGCTTGGCGCAGTGCTGGTCAGCGACCGGATAGCGGAGCCGTTCCACGCGGACAAGACGATGTTCCTGCATGGCTCGACCTATGGTGGCCACCCGGTCGCCTGCGCGGTCGCGCTAGCCAATCTTGATATTCTCGAGGGAGAAGGTCTCTACGAACACGTCCTCGCCAGAGAGGTCGCTTTTAAGGCCACGCTGAGCAAGCTGCACGATCTGCCGATAGTGGGAGACGTACGTGGCGCGGGGTTCTTCTACGGTGTGGAGCTAGTGAAGGATAAGGCCACCAAGTGCAGATTTAGCGCGGAAGAATCAGAGCGGCTCTTGCGCGGCTACATCTCGGAGAAATTGTTCGAGGCCGGGCTATACTGCCGTGCAGATGATCGCGGAGAGCCAACCATCCAGCTGTCCCCGCCGCTCATCTGCGATCAGCCTCAATTCGACGAGATGGAGCAAATACTCCGCTCGGTGCTGACCACGGCGTGGACCATGCTCTAACTGTTACCTGGCTGCCGTTCGTTGTGATCACGGTGTTGCCTGGGCGTGGGCGTTCATGGGGATGGGCGCGACTACGGCCACCGGCCGACGGTCGCCTCCTTTCCTCATGGCGCCGTGCGCCGGCCCTCGGCGCCGCACTACCAAATTGAGCCCGTAGCCCACGAGGGCGATCATGATGGTGAAGATCAGCGCCATCGCTGCGCCCTGGTTGGGCGCATACAGCTGACCACCCGCGGGATTGATCCGCCCGTAGAGATACATCGACAGCGGTTGGCTCTGCGGCGTCGAGAGGAACGCGGCCAGCGTGAACTCGTTCGCGCCCAGGATGAAGATCTGAATCCACACGGCCGTGACAGTCGGCAACAGCAGGGGCAGGACGATCCGGCGGAACGAGGTTAGGCGGCCAGCGCCGCTGACCGCGGCGGCCTCCTCCAATTCGGCGTGGATCTGCAGCACGGCCGCGTGCGATGTCCGGTAGGAGACCGACAGCCGGTAGGCGTAGACGATGACCATCACCCAGATCGTCCCCGACAGCGGTATCCACCGGTTAATGACCAGGTAGAACAGGAAGGCGGCGAATCCGGCGACGCCGGCGGGTATCGCCAGCGACGAGCTGGCCAGCAGATCCAGGCCGGCGGCCAGGAATCTGTTTCGGCTCCTGGCCACCGCGAAGGCGGCGATGGTGGCCACCGCGACGGCGATGGTAGAGCTCAGTCCCGCGATGACCACCGTCCGGTTCAGTGACGACCAGAACCCGGGATCGGCGAGCACCGCGCGGAAGGCGCTGAGCGACGTGTGATGCATGACGCTGAACCAGGTCACCGTCAGCGGGTACGGCGTGATCGCCGACCAAACCAGCGCGAAGATCGGCAGCACCGTCGTCGGGATGAGGAACAGGATGACCAGCACCAGAACTGGCATCCGCCAGTGTCCGAGCGGCAGCCTGGCGGGCCGGAACCCCTTCCCGGTGACAGGAGCCCGGTGGGCGGCATGCCGGGTCAGCCGCAGGTACAGCAAGAACATCCCCCAGATAGCCGCCATGAACGTGACTCCGTACGCCGCAGCCACGCCGTAAGCGGGCAGCTGCCCACCGACTGGGGTGATCAGGTTCCACAGCCGCAGCGCGAAGATGTCCTGCCCCGACTGCTGGCCGAATAGCAGTGGGACCTCGAGGTTTCCTAGCATCAGCAGCAGCGACAGCGCGATCACCCCGAGCGTGGCCGGCCATAGCACCGGCACTGTCACCCTCCGCACCGTGCGGCGCCATGTCGCGCCAGAGACCCGCGCGGCTTCCTCTAGTGAACCGTCCATGTTCCGCAGGATCGGCATGAAGAGCAGGAACGGGAAAGTGACCGCTGACAGGCCCTGGACCATCGTGATGGACAGGAAACTGAAGGGGTCGATCGGCCCGCTCGTTCCTGCCCAGAACGGCAGCAGGCGAAGTATCTGGTTGAGCACCCCCGAGCTGGGCGAGAGCATCAGGACGTACGCCTGAGCACGGACGATCGGCGGAATGACGAATGGCACGATGGCCAGCACCGCGATGACGTTGCGGCCCGGCAGATCGGTTCGGACCACCAGCCAGGCCAGCGCCCAGCCGACGCCGACAGAGACGACGGTGGCACCCCCGACGTACAGCGCCGTGGCCTTGACCGTGGCAAGCAGACCGCCACCCAGCGCGTAGAGCGCGCGGTAGTCGGCCAGGCTCCACCTGGTTCCCGGCAAGCCGAACGGCAGAAACGGCCCGCGCAGCGACGAGACCAGCTGGAACGCCAGCGGCACGAGCAGCAGGTAAGCGATGACCGCGACCGAGCCGGCGATCGCCAGCGTCATCCCGCTCGGCCTGCGCAGCCGCATGGTCCGCCTCCCGCTGATGCACCTAGCGCTGGTCCGGGATTCCGGGACGGGCGGTCTGCCGGCGACCGCCCATAACCGCCGGGGCCTTTAGCCGTTCAGGGCGGTGTTGGCGGCAGCGATCAGGCTGTTGTACTTGTCGCGGTTCTGCCAGCTCTCGAAGATGCCCCAGTCATTCGTGATCATCGGCAGCCATACGTCGATGTTCTTCTTGAGAAGGCCGGTGGCCTCGGCGAACGTGGCGGTCGGGAGGCCAGGGTAGGGCATGGCGGTGGTGTCGAGGGCTGGCTCGGTCAGCGCCATCTTTAGCCACGTCGGGTCATACGCCTCCCATAGGCTGAACAGCTCGGCGCCTGGGACATTCGACGCGTCGGAGTTGACGCCGATGAACTGGACGTACATGTTGACGTTCTTGATCGGGGCCACCCGCAGCACCGGGTTCGGGTCGAACAACTGGCCGCCGAACTCCACGGGGTCGTCGCCGCTGGACAGCAGGGTGTCCGGGTTCGCCGTGACGGTCAGCACGCCCTGGCTCTTGAGCGACTTGATCAGCGACACCATCGCCGCCTGGCCATATTTGATCCCGTAGCCGGTGAAGTTCTGGGCGTTGTAGTTCGCGATGGCCATCTTGTGCTTCCAGTGCGGCTGGAGGAAGTCCTGCAGGTTAACCGGCAGGTCCGAGACCTCGCTGCTGTTGTAATTCAGCAGCGGCGAGTTCACGCTATCGGGCAACAGGCCCGTGCGGATCCCGCCGATCTGCAGGAATTGCTTCGGCACGCCGAATCTCGTCCAGTTGACCTTGGACCAGAAACCCTGGTCGTAGGCCTGCGTCATGGTGACGATCGAGCCTTTCACCACATCGCTGTTGCGGCTTCCTGTCGCCTTCGCCGAGATCACCGCGGAGGACAGGTTGTACTGCAGCCCTCGGGTCTGGACCTTGATGCCAGGGAACTGCTTGTTGAACGCGGCGATCTCCGCCGGGCTCAGCGCGTACCAGTCCCAGATCACCAGGTTGCCGCCATCGGTCTTCAGCGCCTGGCGGTATAGCTCCTTCAGGTTAGCGCTGATGGTCGGCCAGTAGGCCGTGTAGAAATTCTGGCAACGGGTAATGGGGCCGACCTGCACCGCCTGGCAAGCGGTGCCGGCTGGCAGCGCCACCAATCCGGTGTTGCTTCCGGTGCTCGCAGGTGCGGCGCCACTGGAGCACGCGCTGAGCACTAAGCTCATTGCCACGACAATTGCCGGGGCTGCGGCCCGGCCCGGCCAATGTACCCTCATTCAAGGTCTCCTCCCGGTTATTGCATCGCGGGCACAGCATATCGGCCTAAACCCGGCTGCCTGCGGACTACGGGAGTAGCCGGCCGCAGCAAGACCGGGCGCGAAGGAAGGACCTGGGGAATGGACCAGCTAGCCCGTCAGGACAGCGGTGATCTCGAGGTCATCGGGCTGTGCAAGGACTACGTCCTGAACTCAGGATCACGGCGAGCGGTGCACGACGTATCCTTCAGGGTCGAGGCCGGGCACTTTTACACCCTGCTCGGCCCGTCTGGCTGTGGTAAGACCACCACCCTACGTTGCGTGGCCGGGCTTGAACGCTCCGACGGCGGCGAGATCCGGCTGGCCGGCACGGTGCTATCTGGCCCCGGCAGGCACATGCCGCCGGAGCGGCGAGACCTCGGGATGGTCTTCCAGAACTATGCGATCTGGCCGCACCTGACCGCCTTCGAGAACGTCGCCTTCCCGCTGCGGGTCTGCAGGCCGCGAGTCCCCCGGGCTGAGATCGCTCGCCGCGTGGAAGAGGTGCTGGCCCTGGTGCGACTCAGCGACCTGGCCGGACGGCCTGCGGTCGCGATGTCCGGCGGACAGCAGCAGCGGCTCGCCGTGGCCCGCGCCCTGGTCCGTCGCCCGCGCCTGCTGCTGCTGGACGAGCCGCTGTCCAGTCTGGACGCCAAGCTGCGCGACGCGATGCGCGGCGAGCTTCGGGAACTTCAGCGCAATCTCGGCATCACCACGCTGTACGTCACGCATGATCAGACCGAGGCGATGTCCATGTCTGATCGCGTCGCGGTCATGCAGGACGGGCAGCTTCGGCAGGAGGGAACGCCGGAGGAGATCTATTGCCGGCCAAGAACCCGCTTCGTGGCCGACTTCGTCGGGCGGGCCAACCTTATCGTCGGCACCGTTGCGGAGCGGCTGGCCGACGGCGACATCCTGGTGCATGCGCTCGGCTCTGTGCTCCGCACCCCCGGTCACGGCACCAATCCGGGTGACACGGTGACGCTCTCGCTGCGCCCGGAGAGCATCCGCATTCACCGGACACGGCCGGACGCACCCAACGTGCTCCCCGGAGTGGTCAAGAGCACCGAGTTCCTTGGCGAGATCATGGAGTGCCAGGTAGGGGTGGGCGACGCCACGCTCAGCGTGCGACAGGGTCCGATGGCGTCGGTCCAGGCCGGCGACCAGGCATTCCTGGAAATCGCGCCGCAGTCATTCATCGTGCTGCGCGAGAGCCGAGACGCCGGCGCGGGCACCGGGCAGACGGGAGCCGCCCGCGGACTCAGCCAACCTGCCTGCCCGGATGTGGCGTGACCCGGTCCCCGCAGTTCTGTGTCTGAGCATTTGCTGGGATGTTTCCGCCGGTCGGATCTGCTATAAAGAAACATGCGAATCCGTTCAGTTTTAGGCGTTCGTGTAAGTAGTGATTTGCAACGAGCCATTCCAGCGAGCGATGGGATACCAGGCACATGAGTACCGAGCAAAGCGGCAGCCTTGGATCATCGGCAACGACGGCAGCGCAATTCTGCCTGGTAACCCGATATGCCACCGCCTCACCAGAGGCAGCTGACGAGAATCAGCGCCGGGTCGAGGCGTTGTTCGCTGAGCTCGCCGAGACCTGCCCTGACAACATCACCTACCTGGTCCTGCGACTGGCCGACGACTCTTTCCTGCACATCGCCTTCCACGCTCACGCGGACGACGAGCCCAACCCGATCACATCCGCAGGCGCATTCGCGACCTTCACGGACGGCCACAGTGATCGACGCGAGGGCGAACTCGATCAGCAACGCGCTAGCCTCGTCGGGGCCTACGTCACGCACATCAGCTAGCGACCAGCCTGGCCGCACCGTTATGCGGCCAGGGTCGAGTTCAGGCACGGCATACGCTCCGCCGGTCACAGTGCTTGCGAACTTAGCTTCGGGCGTGCGCATGCGCTCCTGCTCACCGCTCTGGCGACATCGGAGGGAGGTCCAGAGTCCAAGCGGCCGCAGACCCCTGATCAAGATCGAAGTAATACCCGCGAACGTCGTCCAGCACCTCGCTGAAGGCGATGTAACCGTCCCCATCGGTATCGGTCTCGCGGAATCCGTCGCGGACGTGCTGCTCTGGCAGCCTCATCATGGCGCGGGTCCAGCGGACCTGGTCATCGGCGGTCAGCCTGCCATCGCCATCCGCATCAGCGATCTTCAAGATCGCCTCGACATACGGGAGATATCCCCGCTCCAGGGAGCCAGGCTCATCGAGCAGGGCAGCGGCGAAGGCGGCCTTGAACTCCGCCTCGCTGACCCGGCCATCGTGGTCCGTGTCGGCGGCAGCAAGTTTCTCCCACAACTCCAAAGACAGGCGCATCAGCGACTGGAGTGCGGGCGAATCGGGATCACGGCCGAACTCGGCGCCGAGCCGGGAGACGGGTTCCTCGAAGTCGCTCCGCTCGATAAAGCCATCCCCGTCAGTATCGTGGGTGCGGAACCGGTGGGCGAGCTTGCGATCAAGAAAAGGCGTAATCTCCATGGTCCCTCCTGCTGCCGCAACTGGTGAACGCGCATCGCAATCACAGCACGACCGGCAGAACAGGTAAAGGGCCTTCGAATGTGATCGGGAAGCGGTTATCGCCCGATCGTGTAGTGCTCCATTACTGGACGCAGGGCCGCTGAGCTGCGATTTGGCGTGGTCGGCCGGATAGGCCACGCTTGCCCGTCGTGCTCGTCCGTCTGCCGTACTTGCTCGTGGTCCGGGTGTTCGGCTGGCTGGTCCTCGCCTCGCAGGCGGTCCGGCCTCAAAGAAATTTTGGAGAAATCCGGGAACCGGGTGAAACCGCAGCGGGATTTCGGCGGTATCAGACTTAATGTCCGTGAAAATGGTAGTAGCTTCGTCTTTGATGTGGCACACTGCGACCATGTGTAGCGTGCACTGGCCGGTGCCCCGTCGGGCATCGGCCCTGGCGGCGGGATGCCTGATCCTCGCCGCCTGCGGAGGTGGCGGCGCCAGCCATCACCCCACGGTGAAGCCGACCGCCAGTGCCATCAGGGCGGCCGAACCAACCAGCGGCCCGGCAGCCGTGGCCGCGATCACGTCCAACTGGAAGACCGTCTTCAACGGCGAGGCGCGGATCCCGGACCGGATCGCCCTGGTGCAAGACGGGCCGCAGGTGGCCTCGTTCGTCCAGGCCCAGTCCAAGACGTCGTTCGGAGCGGCCGCGACCGGGTCGACCGCGACGATTAGTTCGGTGATGATTACGTCACCGACGCAGGCCACGGTGCACTACGAGGTCCTGCTGCTCGGCACGCCGTTGCTGAAGAACCAGGTGGGCACCGCGGTCTACCTGGACGGCGTCTGGAAGGTCGCCATCGCGAGCTTCTGCGGGCTGGCCTATCTGGAATACCCCAAGGGGAGCCCCAAGCTCCCCGCTGTCTGCCGCAGCTAGCAGGGTGGCCGATACGGTTGCGCGCGCCCGGGCTGGCATGCTCGCGCCAGACCGCCGCCCCCTGGCCCTCGCCTCCCTGTGCACGCTGCTGTTCCTGACCTTTCTCGACAACACGGTGGTCAGCGTCGCGCTGGCCAGCGTTCAGCAGGACCTGCACGGCGGAGTCTCCGCGCTGCAGTGGGTGGTCGGGGGATATGCCCTGACCTTCGCCAGCTTCATGCTCGCCTTCGGGATGATGGGCGATAAGTTTGGCCGCAAGAAGATCATGCTGGCCGGAGCGGGGGTCTACTGCGTCGGCGCGGGGCTGGCGGCGGTCGCTCCCGGCATCGGGATCCTGATCGCGGCACGGTCGGTCATGGGGCTGGGGGCGGCGGCGAGTGAGCCCGGCACCTTGTCGATGATCCGGCAGCTTTATCCAGATGAACGTAGCCGCAACCGCGCGCTCGGGATCTGGGCCGCGGTATCCGGGTTCTCGCTCGCGCTCGGCCCGGTCCTGGGCGGAGCGCTGGTCGGGGTGTGGAGCTGGCGCGGGATTTTCTGGTTCGACGTAGCGTTCGGCCTTGCCGCGCTGGTCGTAGCGGCCATGGTCCTGCCCGAGAGCATCGACCAGGGCGCAGGCCGGGTCGATCTGCCGGGCACCGTGCTCGGCGGGGGCGCGCTGGCCGCCCTGATCTTCGGCATCATCAACGGCGAGAGTGCCGGCTACGCCGCGCCCAGCGTGCTTGCGCTGTTCGCCGTGGCCCTGGTGGCGGGTGCGGCCTTCGTGCTGTGGGAGCGTCGAGCCCCGTTCCCGCTGCTCGACCTGAGTTACCTGCGGGTCCCCCGGTTCACTACACCCAACGTGGTCGCGTACTGCACGTACTTCGCCACGTTCGCGATCTTCTTCTTCACCGCGCTTTACCTGGGCGTGATTGCCGGCTACTCCGCGTACCACATCGCGGGCCTGTTCCTGCCGATGACGGTGATGATGATCGTCGCGGCGCTGTTGGCGGGCCGATGGACGACCGTGGTCGGCGCCCGCTGGCTGCTGGTCGTCGGCTGCCTGCTGTTCGCGGCCGGCCTGCTGCTGACCAACGCGGTGATCAACCCCAATCCGGCCTACCTGCCGCTCACTGCGGCGCTGGGACTGGCCGGCGTCGGCATCGGCACCTGCGTCGTGCCGGTCACCTCGTCGGTACTCGGGGCGGTGCCCGCCGCCCGGTCGGGGATGGCCGCATCGGCCACGAACACCAGCCGGGAGTTCGGCGCGGTCACCGGCATCGCCATCCTCGGTGCCGTCGTCAACGCCGAGTTGCGGTCGGGCCTAGTCAGCCGCATGACGCATCTGGGCGCCTCGGCTGCGCTCCAGCAATACGTGCTTCAGGTGATAGAGACGGGTTCGGTGTCCCTCGGCCATGGCAGCCCAACCGGAAACAGCCCGCTGGACCAGATCATCCGGGCGGGGTACGCGGCCTTCACCAGCGCGCTGCACGACGCGCTGTATCTGTCGGCCGCGCTGCTCGCAGGTGCCGCGCTGCTCTCCGCTGTCACCTTGCGCCAGCGCCGCCACGCGGCTTGAGCAACTCTCGCCCCCGTTCTGCTCCTCATCCGCGGCGATACCACGGGATATCTCCTCCCGGTCCGCGTCGGTCAGGGACCTGCGCTTGCCCGCCACCTGTTTCCTCCTCGGCGATCACATAAGGCCTCCTCGGGGCACGGACATATGGCGGGCCCGGCGCAGCCACCGCGCAAATAGACGAGGTCATAACGAGCCGCGGCGCGTGTCCAAGGGCACGCGGCCGGAGCGCGTTGTCCGTGCGAAGCGTGTCATCCCGACCGGCATGTTGAGCTTGCGCTGGATGCGCAAATCTCGGGAAGTTGTGGCCATCCGGGCGATGATTTCGGCGGCCCGGTTCGGTCTGAGCTGATATGGGCCAAAAAACCACCAGGCGGGAGGCGGATGGGCACGCGCCTATATCGCCGGCCCGGCGGGAAGATCGATACCGGACGGCTGAGCCTCGACGCCGGCGTCGGCGCGGCGGCTGCCCTGGATGGATGTCCGGCAGGCGGCGGCCCGGGCCCGGCCGAGATCGGCACGGCCGCCTGGCCGTGACGTGCCGTACCCGACAGCTGCGCAGCGGAGCGCAAGAGCCGCCGGACGCTGGCCATGTCCATGCGGGCGCTCAAGGGAAAGGCGCCATATTCTCCGGATCCCTGGCCCTTTCCGAAGATATATAGGGGAAGGTCGAACCTCTGCCGGAGGCCGACATTGGTGAATACAGGCACCCTGCGAATCAGCCTTCTTGGCCCGCTGGAGGTGCGTGACGGGGATCGGCTGGTCGCGCTGGCCGGAATGAAGCAGCGCACGCTGCTCTGTTTACTGGCGCTGAACCCCAGGTCATCGGTACCCGTCGACGCGCTGATAGTCGCGCTGTGGGGTGACGCCGCGCCGGCGACCGCCAGGGCCAAACTACACACGTACGTCTGCGAGTTGCGCAAGGCCCTCTGCAACGACTGCCAGGACCGCGCTCGTGGCTGGCCCGTACAGACCCGGCCAGGTGGTTACCAGCTCTGTGACGACGTCGATCTGGACAGCAGCGAGTTCGAGGCCGACGCCAGCAAGGCCAGGCACGCCGGCCGCCTTGGTGATCACGCCCAGGCGTCGGGACTGTTCGCCTGCGCGCTGGCCATGTGGCGCGGTCCGGCGCTCGCGGATGTGGAGTCCTACGCGATCCAGGCCGCCGCGAACGCCCTCAACGAGGAGCGGCTGCTCGCGATCGAGGGCAAGGCCGAGGCGGATCTTCATCTCGGCTGGTACGACGACGTGGTGGCCGAGCTGTCCCTGGTCTCTGCGGCCAACCCGCTGCGCGAGCGGCTGCGCGGGGAACTGATGCTGGCCCTGTACCGCCGCGGTGCCCGGAACGAGGCGCTCGCGGTCTTCCGCGACGGCCATCAGGCCATGACCCGCGAGCTTGGCCTGCCGCCGGGACCTCAGCTATGTCGGCTGCAGCAGCTCATGCTCCGCGACGACCCGGCGTTGTGGACCCGGCCCCCGAACGACCTGCTGTCGATGGAAGCGGCGCAGGACGCCGTCCGAACGCCGCCGGGTCCTCGTGATTCCCCTCCTGGTAGCCGCTGGCCTGCAACGTAAAGAGGCGGTGGTACTCACCGTCGGCGGCCATCAGCTCCTCGTGCGTGCCCTGCTCCGTGACCAGGCCGCCGCCGATGACGTAGATGATGCTGGCGTCGCGCACCGTGCTGAGCCGGTGCGAGATCAGCAGGCTGGTCCGGCCGGCGCGGAGGGCGCGCAGCTGCTGGTGAATGGCCGACTCGGCCTCGGCGTCCAGCCCTGAGCTCGGCTCGTCCAGGATCAGCAAGTCCCGGTCGGCCCGCATGAAGCCGCGGGCCAGGGCCAGCCGCTGCCACTGGCCCCCGGACAAGATCACGCCGACCTCTGGGTTATCCCGGTCGGCCGAGCCGAAGAACATCCGGCTGAGCATCGTGTCATAACCCCGGGGCAGTCGCGACACGGCCGCGTCGGCGCCCGCGAGTTCGGCCGCGTCGCGAATCTGGTCGCGGTCGCCCAGCCGGGCGAGATCGCCCATGCCGATGTTCTCGGCCGCGGTGAGGTCGTAGGACATGTAGTCCTGGAATACCGTGCCGATGCGCTGCCGCAGCTCGGCCGGGTCGGCTTCCCGGATGTCGACTCCGTCCCAGGTGATGCTGCCCCGGGCCGGATCGTAGAAACGGCACAAGAGCTTGACGAGGGTGGTCTTGCCCGCGCCGTTGAGCCCCACAACGGCCACCGCCGCGCCGGGCGGGATCACCATGCTCAGCCCGCGCAGCACCCACGGGTGCCCGTCGTCGTAGCGGAACCATACGTCCCGCAGCACGATGCCCTCCCGGAGGGCGGGAACCGGCCTGGGCTCGGCGGCGAGCGGCAAGTCAGGGCCGATCGACACCAGGTCGCCGTAATGGCTGAACAGCAGCATGGACTGAGTGAGCTGAGCGAGCGACGCGATCGCACTCGAGACGGCCGCCTGAACGCCGAGGATGGCGATCACGAACATGGTCACGTCGCCGATGGGCAGCTGGTGCCTTGCCACCTGCCAGATGATCCAGACGAGCCCAGCGGCTGAGATCGCCGACGAGAGCAGCGACAGCAAGCCTTCGACGCGGACGAGCCGGCGGTCGAGCGCCCGCTGGCCACTCTGGACCGACCGCATATCCGTGAGCATCCGCTCGCGAAGGAAGTCGCCGAGGCCGAACAGCCTGATCTCTTTCGCCGCTGCCTGATCCGTCAGCAGCCGGGCATAGAACATCTGACGGCGAGCGATGGGGCTGGCCCGCCAGGCCAGGTCGGCCTGCCTGCCGCTGTTGCGCAGCTGCGCCCAGACGGCAGGCACCGCCGTCGCCGCCACCAGGGCGGCCATCGCCGGGCTGATCACGTACAGCGCTATGCCCAGGGTGACAGCCGTGATCATGGCCTGTCCGATCCCCAGCACGGAGCCGGCGAACGAACTCCCCGTACTGCTGGAGACCTGCTGGGCCAGGCGAAGCTTGTCGGAGAAACGCGGTGACTCGAAACGGCTCATACCGGGGAATGCGTTGATCGCCCGGTACACGTTGTCCTGCACCAGCAGCCCGAGCCTGCGCCGCAGCTCCGATTCGATATACCGTCGCGCGTACGGCACGATCGCGGCGACCAGGCCCACGCCGCCGAGAGCGACGGCGATCACCAGGACATGACCCCGTATGAGGTCAGGCCCCCCTGTGCCCGGAGCGGCGCGGCCGCTCGGCGGGGTGCCGGCCAGGGCGTCGAGGACGGCGCGCTGGAGCCACGCGCTGGCCGCGGCCGTTGACCCGGCGACGACCATCAGCAGCGCCGCCGTCACGCAGCCCAGGGGCGCGGCCGTCCACGCCAGCCGGACGGACAACCGGGCCGATCGCAGCGCGTCCCGCGTCATGCCGGGGCGGCGAGGGCGGTCAGGCCGCCGAGGCCGGCTATGCCGTGCGCACCGGCCTCAACCCGACCGTCGGCGCCGAGCAGGATGAAGCTCGGATAACCCGTGACGGCCAGGGCCGCCGCCACAGCCGCGGCGGATGGCTCGCCGACCACGTGAGCCGCGCCCGCCTCCGCCAGTTCCCGGACGAGGGGCTCGGCGTCTTGCTCCCGTGCCCTCGTCGCCCGCCGGCCGCCGCTGGAGACCACGGCGAGCGCGTGACCCGGACCTCCGGGCAAGGTACGGGCGAAGGCGATGAAGGCCGGGACCTGGTCATGGCATGGCGCGCAGCCCGGCGTGAAAAAGCCGATCAAGCTGCGCTCGCCACCCAGATCCTCGGCCGAGACCACCGCGCCGGAAAGGGTGGTGACGCTGAACCCCGGCACCGGAGTACCTGCGGGAAGGCCGACCACCGGGCGTTGCGCACTTTGGGGCACCTGACCGGCGAGTTGCTCCTGCTGCTCGCGCAGCCTGCGGGCCATGGCCACGGTAAGCCACAGGTTCACCAGGCTGAGGACGCCGACGCCGATCACCGCCACCGCGAGGTAATTCACAGCTGACCCGCCTTCTCCCTCGTCACGCGGCCGATCGGCTGGTGCCGGCCGCCGGATCGCTGCCGAACAGGGCGAACAGATCGTCCAGGAACACCAGGAACGTCGCCGCGATCAGCGCGGCCGCCAGGCTGAGCGCGATCCCCGCCGGGCTCGCGGCATCCCGGCCCGCCCCGAGCACATTGGCCACCGCGCCGGCCACCGCGATCACGAGCAGGAGGCTGTCGCGCACGAGGTGGCGTGCGCCGAGCGGGCTCCGCGACGGTCCGAAGCACCGGCAAGAGACGCGTGCGTCCCGCCTCATGACGACGACCGTTCCCGCGGCCATGCCCGCCAGGCTGCCCGCCGCCAGCGTCAGGCCGGCGGCCGCCGCGGCCGGGACCGCCATCAGCACCACGATGGCGACCTCAGCCGCGGCGAGAAGCACCGGCACTCCGCGGTTCCTGGCCAGCGGCACCGGCAAGGCGGCTAGCCAGGACGCGAACTCACGGTAGGCGCTCGGGCCGCGGAGCTTGGAGAACGCCGCGGTCGCGAACACCAGGCCGACCAGGCCGCGGCAAGCCAGCGCTGCGTACGTCATTCCTACTGCTAGCTGCAACTGTCCACATGCCACCCGCTGCATACCGCCTTGCCGTGGCAGCTGTAGTGGCAGTCCCGGTAGGAAACGCAGCAGTCGTGGCCGCCGTGACTGCATTCTTCCCGGTGCGATACCCATGGGCTGGTCGGAACGCAGGCTCCGGCCGTGGTCTTCGGCAGCAGGCTCGCGACCCGATCGGCCAGCGAAAGGGAACCACCGTTCATCTGATGACCTCCTCGGTGGGAACGGTTGAGGGCGTAACGCCTTCGACCGCCACTCTGGCACCGGCCGCTACCGGGGCGGCTTCCCTCAGCGCTCCCTGGCCGCTACCGATCCGCTACCGTCGCCGGATCAGGGTCTTAGCTGGCGGCACCGCGCGTGGCACGATTTCGCCATGCCCAGCAGCCTCATGCCCGATCCAGACACCGCCTGTGATTCCCCGGTCTTCGTGCTGACCAGCAGCCGCTCCGGCTCGACCCTGCTCAGGTTCATCCTGGACAGTCACCCCGAACTCGCCTGTCCGCCGGAGACCATCGTGTCGTCCGCCTGCGCGTCGATGCTGCGCTCCTGGACGATCCTGGACGAGGCCGGATCGGAGGGGAAGCCGATCAGCGATACCGGCCAGGTGCCGCCGGCCGGCATCGCGGTGGTCCAGTCGGCGATGGACCATCTGTTCGGCGCCTACCTGCGCCGGCGGGGCAAGCGGCGCTGGTGCGACAAGTCCCTGGACAGTCATACGTACGCGGGGCTGCTCGCGCAGGCATATCCGAAAGCCAAGTTCATCTGCCTGTACCGGCACTGCATGGACGTGATCGCTTCCGGAGTCGAGGCGTGCCCCTGGGGCCTGCACCGGTTCGGGTTCGATCCCTTCGTGGCTCAGTATCCGGGCAACAGCGTGGCGGCGGTCGGGGCCTACTGGGTGTCCTGCGTCCAGACGATCTTGAAATTCGAAGAGGAACGCCCTGACTCTTGCCATCGGATCCGGTACGAGGACCTGGTGACGGCACCCGAGGAGACCGTCGCGGCCATGTTCGATTTCCTTGGCGTGGCGCGGGTGCCGGGCATTACCGCCGACTGTTTCAAGATGCCGCACGAGTCGAATGGCCCGGGCGATGAGAAGATCTGGTTCACCGACCAGGTGACGTCGTCGGCGATCGGCCGCGGCGTTCACGTGCCGTCCGGCGCGCTGCCGGAACCGATGCTGGCGGAGATCAACCAGGTACTGGCCAAGCTCGGCTACCGGCAGGTAGTCCCAGGCTGGAACGAGGCGGTGGGCCCATTCGACCCCCGGGAGACCGTACCCGCGTCGGATCCCGGACCGAACCAGACGCCACCGCAGCCACCGGACGGATCGGCGGCGGCGAGCACGCTGCGCGCCCTTGACCAGCGCTTGAGCATGCGAACCGATGCTGACCTGCGGGTTTTCGCCGACCGGTGGCCGCGGCTCCTGACCGAGACGCTCGCCCTGGTGGTCGACGGTGATACGCCGGCCGAGCGGCGGTGGAGCCTCGCCGATGTCGGCGAGCCGGTCGCGACGTTGGTGGCCGCGCCCGGGACCTGGGGATCGCTGCTCAGCGGGCAGACGAACATCATCACCGAGCTGACCTCGGGACGGCTTCGCTGCCTTAACAAGCGCGACCGTCATCGCCTCCGCTCCGAGGAACTGCACGCGATGACATGGCTGCTCGGGCTTACCCAGATTCCGGTCGAACGCGCTCCAGTTCCGACCGCTGGCAACGCCGGCTGACCACAGGTGACTCCCGGGGCTGCCGCCGCGATCATCCCGATGGCGGCGTGCGCGCTGGCCGTGGTGCTGGCCCGGCGCCGGTTCGTGGTCGTCACCGTCGCCGGCACCAGCATGGAGCCCACGCTCCGGCCAGGCGACCGGATCCTGGTCCGCCGTCGCGGCCGCGCGCGGCTTCAGGTTGGCGACATCGTCTTGTTCCGCGATCCGGACGGTCAGCAGGCGATCAAGCGGGTCGCCGCCCTCGTCGGCGGAGCCGTGCCGGAGTCGGTAAGGCCCATCACCGGCGGCACCGACGTCGTGCCGCCGGGGATGCTCGTGCTACTGGGTGACGGAGCCCGCAGCGGCGACTCACGTCAGTGGGGCTTCGTCCCCGCTGATCGGGCGCTGGGCCTGGTTGTCCGCAAGCTTTCCCGGCCAACACCCGTCCCTGCGTCGGGTCACCCTGACCCGGACGTCGGCAGACTTGGCGGCGCGATCACGGTGACCGGGGGTGAGGACACGGAGGTGTAGATCCCGGCCCTGGTGGCCACGGTCAGGGTGTAGGGGGAGCCGGGCTGGAGCGCGCTCGGGGGAATCTGGAACGTGGTGGTGGGCGGCGCGACCTGCCAGGTGCTCAGGCCGGTGCCGTCTTGTTTCCGCAGCGTGAGCACGTAGAAGTTGATCTGGCTGCCGGCCGGGAGCGCGTTCCATGAGGCGTTTGCCGTGTTGCTGTTCTTCAGGCTGACTGCGATCAATCCGGAGGGCGGGTCAAGCACGGGCACGGGCATCGGCGCGCTCCACGTGCCGGCCGAGTTGGCCGTCGTGGCCTGGACGGTGGCGTTGTAGATCAGCCGGGGGTGGCCGCTCATGTCGATGTTGGCGTTGTTCTGGCTGGCGGCGGTCTGCAGGTGGGCACCGTCCGCCACGTCCTGCTGCTGGAGCTTGACGTTGTACTCCGCTCCGCTGATGGTGCTGGCGGTCCAGTTCATGGTGACGATGCCGCCGGCGTAGCTGGCAGAGGCGATGGACGGGGTGTCCATGACGGTGACCGGCGCGGAGACGGACTGCGGGCTGGTGTTGCCGTCCTGGATGGCCCAGACGCCGGCGGTGTAGACCTGCCCGGCTGCCGGTGTCTGCTGGTCGGTGCGGGCGGGGGCGGCGGTGGTGCCGGTGACCTGGTCGAGTTCGGCGACCCGCGTGCCATTCTGGATCAGGATCACGGCGTAGCTGACCGGGCCGGTGAGCTGCGCGGCGGTCCAGCTCACCGAGAACGCGGTGCCGGTGGCGGTGAGGGTCACCTCGGTGGGCGGGGCCAGCAGGGCGACGGGGATGGCGGCGGAGGGCGCGGAGGTGTAGGGACCGACGGTGGTGGCCGCGGTCAGCGTGTAGCTGGTGCCGGGCTGCACCGCTCCCGGCGGCAGCCGGAGCGAGGTAGCCGCGGACGGGGCGCGCCAGCTGGTGGCCTTCCCGTCCGGGCCGGTCAGGGTGAGCTGGTAGTTGTCGAAGTGGCTGCCGGCCGGAGCGGCGGTCCAGGACACTGTCACCTGGTTGCCCGCGTAGCGGACGGCCAGCCCAACGGGCGGGTCGAGCACGGCGAAGGCGGTCGGCGGGCTTGGCGGGCCCGCCGAGCCGGGGGTGGTGGCCCTGACGGTGGCGTTGTACATCCCGTTCGGACGGCCGGTGAGGTCGATGCGGGTGCTGATGGCCGGACCGGGCACCGTGGCCGGGGGCACGGCGCCCGCCGGTCCGCCTTGCTGCTGCAGGGTGACGAGGTAGCCGGCGTCGGCCACGCTGCTGGGTGTCCATTGCACGGTGGCGGTGCCGCCGGCGTAGGCGGCGCTGGTGACGGACGGCGTGTCCATGATCGTGACCGGCCCGGAAGAGGCCCCCACGCTGGTGTTGCCGTTCTGGACGGCGCAGACCTGGGCGGTGTAGACCTGGCCCGCCGCCGGGGTCTGCTGATCGGTGCGGGCCGGGACGGCGCTCGTCCCGGTCACCTGGTCCAGCTCCCCGACGGATGTGCTGCCTTGCATCAGCACCACGTTGTAGCTGACCGGGCCCGCCAGTGGAGCGGCGGTCCAGGTCAGCGAGAAGGCAGTGCCGGTGGCGGTCAGGGTGACCGCCGAAGGCAGCGGGAGCAGCGCGACAGAGACCGGAGCCGAGGGGACCGAGGTGTAGGCGCCGAACAGGGTGACCGCGGTGAGGGTATAGGTGATGCCGGGCTGGACCAGGCCCGGCGTGACGGTGGTGAAATACTCTCCCAGCTGCCCTGAGGTCGTCCATGAGCCCGCGGTGCTCCCGTCCGGGCCAAACAGGGTGAACTTGAAACCGGTACGCGCGTTGGCGTCCCCGTTGAACTGCACGGTCACCCTCGCGCCGGCATACGTGACGCCCTGTATCGCGGGCGGGTCGATCAACGCGACCGGCGCTGCGGTGCTCCATGCGCCGACGGAATTGGCGGTGCGGGCCCGGACCGCGACGTTGTACGTCCAGCTTGGCAGGCCAGTCATGTCGACGCTGGCGCTGGTGGCGGGGCCGGCGACCGGGGTTACCCGGTCGGCTGCGGGAGTCACCTCCTGCTGGCGCACGTCCACGTCGTAATCCGCACCGGGCACGGCGCTCGGCGTCCACTGCACGCGGGTGACGCCCGCGGCATAGGCAGCCGAGCTGATCTGCGGGACGTCCATGACGATCACTGGGGCGGCGGCCGCCCAGTCGCTGGCATGACCGGGCGTGGTCGCCCGGACCTGGGCGGTGTAGGCCTGCCCGGCGGCCGGCGTCTGCTTGTCGGCGCGGCTGGGAGCGGCGCTGGTGCCGATCACCCCGGTCAGCGTGCCGACTTGCACGCCGCCCTGCATCAGCACCACGTCGTAGCTGACCGGGCCGGTCAGCAGCGAAGGGAGTTCCGGAGCTGTCCAGGTGACCGAGAAACCGGTCCCGGCGGCCTGCAGCACTACCCCGGTCGGCGGCGGCAGCGTCACCACGACCACTGGTGCGGAGGTGGCCCATGGCCCGAGGTTGCCGCTCATGACCGCCTGGACTCGCACCGCGTACCTTGAGCCTTCCGCGGGCGGGGTGCCGTCGCCGCGGGTCAGCGTGGCGGGCGGCCCGGCCACGTTGCTGACCGTGCCGGCCGGCACGTCCGGTGCGGCGGTGTCCATGAGCTGGAGGTTGTAGACCGCGGCGGGCGCTCCGGTCATCGTGACTTGCGCCCAGGTGGCGACCAGTGCCCCGGCCACGTCATCCAGTTCGGCCGAGCCGGTAGCCGGCACGTCCCACACCGTGAAGGTGACCGACGACCACCTGCTCAGCGCGCTGGCGCTGGTGGCGCGCACCTCGACCAGGCAGCCGGTGCCGGAGGCCACCGCCGGGTTCGGCGTCATGACCGCCGGGGATGTCGTGGTGCTGACGCTGGCCAGCGTCGTTCCGCCGCTGCTGACCCGCACCTGGTATCCCGTGGCCAGATGCACCGGCGTCCAGGGGATGGTCAGCACGCCGCCAGACTGGGTGATGGGGCCGATCTGCGGTGCGGCGAGGCTGAGCACGTTCAGCGTCGCCCTGGGCCCGAACGCGCCGGGGAACTGGCCGGACACGTTGGCCTGCACGGCGGCCTGGTACAGCCCGGCCACCGGTTCCGGTAGTGCCACCGACGCCTGGAGCACGTTCCCCGCCACGCTGGCATCGGAACCGACCTGCGCGCCGGACGGATCGTAGAAGCGGACCACGTATCCGGTCGCGCTGACGTCCGGCCAGGTGACCGTCAGGTTCGGCAGGGCGTAGGAAAGGACGGGGCGCGGCCCGGCGGTCTTGGTGATCGGCAGCGCCACCCAGTCGCCGGCCTGCTGGCCGCGGGTGCCGCGCACCTGGCCGTGGTACACACCCGCCGGGAGCGGGCTCGGGTCGACCGCGAGGCTGCCGGTCATCGTCAGGCCGAGGTTGGTCTGGGCCAGCACCGAGCCGTCCGGCTGGAGCAGCTGGAAGTCGTATCCCGAGGCGCCGCCTGCCGCGTCCCAGACCCCGGTCACCGATCCGTTCGCGTAGCTGAGCGAGCGGAGGTTCGGGGTCTGCACACCGGTCCC
>JASHUI010000148.1:0-2629 GCA_030040095.1 Streptosporangiaceae bacterium
TTGGGCCCGGCTGCTGCGATCCGAGCTGGCCCTGGTCTTCCTGCGTCGGCGCACCCTCGCGCTGCTGGCCGTGCTGACCGCGGTCCCGGTGCTGCTCGGCGTGGTGCTGAAGGTCTCACCGAACGGCGGCGGGGGAGGATCCGGGAACGGCACCGCGCTCGCGTTCCTCAGCCAGGTCACCGGCAACGGCGTGTTCCTGGCCTTCCTGGCCTTGGTCATCGAGTCCATGCTGATCCTGCCGCTGGCCGTCGCCGTGGTGTCCGGGGACGCCATCGCGGGCGAGGCCAGCCGCGGGACGCTGCGCTACCTGCTGTCCGTGCCGGCGGGCCGCACCAGGCTGCTCGGGATCAAGCTAGCCGCGACCGTGGCGTTCTGCGCGTGCGCGTGCCTGCTGGTGGCGGCGGCCGGGGTGGTGGCCGGGGCGATCCTGTTCCCGGTCGGGCCGGTCACCCTGCTGTCCGGCACCTCGGTGTCGCTGGGCGCCGGGCTGCTCCGGCTGGCGTTCGTCGCGCTGTACCTGGCCGCCGCGATGGCGGCGCTGGGCGCGATCGGGCTGGCCATCTCGACGTTCACCGAGCACCCGGTGGGCGCGATCGCCGCGATCCTGGTCATCGCCGTGGCCAGCGAGGTGGCGGACAACGTGTCGCAGATCGCGGTGATCCACCCGTACCTGCCGACGCACTTCTGGCTGTCGTTCGACGCGATGCTGCGGGTGCCCGTCGCCTGGCCGGACCTGCTGCACGGGCTGCTCTCGTTCGCCGTCTACGTGGTCATCTTCGGCTCGGTGGCCTGGGCCAGGTTCACCGCGGCCGACGTGACCAGCTAGCTCGCGAGCCGTTCCCCCCGGGCCGTTCCAGAGAGGACCTTTGGCGTGCGAGCCGTTTCCTTCGGCCCTGGGCGCTGACGCCGCGGGGGGCGAGCCTGCCGATAGCGGCCCGGTGAGCCGATGGCCGCGCGGAGGTCACGATGCGACGCCCGTTAAGGATCGCGCTGGGTCTGCTCGTGATGGCGGCGGTGGCGGGCGCGACATCATGCGGACCGGCCGCCGTCTCGCCCCGGCCCGCGCGGCCGAGCGCCGCCGCGCAGCCCTCGCCGTCGCGTTCGCGGCAGGCGACCCCCTCACCTTCGCCTTCCGCGTCCGCGTCGCCGTCGCCCTCGGCGCCCACGGTGCTGGCGACGGGCATGAGCGGACCAGACGTGAAGCAGCTTCAGCTGCGGCTGGCGGCGCTGAAGTATTACCCAGGCCCGGTCGATGGCCAGTTCGGCGCAGACACCCTCGAGGCCGTCTGGGCGTTTCAGGAAGCCCAGGGCCTCACCCCGTCGGGCGTGGTCGGCCCGGCCACGTGGCAGGCGCTGGCCGCGCCGAAGGCCCCGGCGGTCCTGGTCCCGGGCGGCGGGGCCCTGCGGGTGGAGGTCAACCTGGCCGATGAGGTCCTGGTGCTCTACCGCGGCGGCCAGGTCGCGCTGATCAGCCACGTTTCGACCGGGGGCGGTTACTACTTCTGCTCGCCTGGTGGCGGCTGCGGATACGCGATCACCCCGACGGGAGACTTCAGCACCACAGTGTTCATGCCCGGCTGGGTCACCGTGCCGCTCGGCCAGATGTACAACCCGGTGTTCTTCATCGGCACCGCCTACGCCATTCACGGCGACACCTACGTGCCGCTGGACCCGGTCTCCCATGGCTGCGTGCGGATCCCCATGGACGTCGCCCAGTTCTTCTACACGCTGGTACCGACCCCCGGCACGCCGGTGTATATCCGCGGCTGACGACCAAAGGATGGATCCACATGGCATACGGTCACGCCGAACGCACGCTGGCTGCGATACGGCTCCTCGAGGCAGAGACCAGGGAGTTGCTGAACGGCATGGAGCACCTGGACGCCGAGCAGAGACAATGGCTGCGCGACGTCGCGGACGCGGCCTCTCAGCGCCTTTATTCGGGGGCGGGACCTCTTGCCGGGAGACGGAGCGTAAATATTCCGAGGCATTCAGTCAGGTCTTGAGTCCGGGAAAATCCTCCTCCCAGAACTCGGTGACCCCGCGGGCCTCGCCCGGCTGGCCCTGCTCAGCCTCGCGCAGTTCCCCCCGGCGTATCTTGCCGGAGGTAGGCTTCGGGAGGTCGGCGAACTCCAGCCGCCTGACCCGCTTGTGCGGACGGCTCGTAACCGGCGGCGAGCGGCAGCCCGGAAGCCCGGCCCGGCGCGGAGCCGCGTTCCGCGAGAATGATCGGCGCCGGGCCGCCCGCCGTCATTACCGGCCGGGCCCAGGTTTCGGCCCACTCTTAAGCCGAATAACGGTCGCCCGGAATAACGACCCGGCCCGAACCCGGCCCGGCCGGGACCACATTCCCCTCGGCTTATCCCCACAAACTACTCATATGGTACGGCCAGCGAAGCGCCCAGCAGCCCGGCCAATAGCGTCGTCGGACCACCCATGCTGAATCAACAGCAGCGACGGACCGTACACGCTAATGAGGACCGAGGCCCGGGGCGTGATCCACGGGCTCGGCCGGGCGGTCTCGCGGTACTGGCGCCGCGGCCCGAAGTTGTACATACTCAAGCAAGCCTTTGAACGGATCGTGAAGAGATAACAACTAAGCGACTAGACCGGCGGACCCGGCGGGCGG
>JASHUI010000149.1:0-6747 GCA_030040095.1 Streptosporangiaceae bacterium
GGCGGGCAACGCCGTCGCCTGACCCGGGAGCCGTCCGGGCCGGGGGCCCAACGGACTTATGACCGGGACCATCGGCCGGTGCGGCCCGGCAGGGACCT
Source organism: Streptosporangiaceae bacterium (assembly GCA_030040095.1). Classification (GTDB taxonomy): domain Bacteria; phylum Actinomycetota; class Actinomycetes; order Streptosporangiales; family Streptosporangiaceae; genus JASHPR01. The sequence goes on from JASHUI010000149.1 coordinate 99, forward strand.
GCCTACGCTGAGGCCAGCGGCCTCCGGCTGGCCCCTGCCGGATGGGCGGCCATGAGCCGGTGTGGGAAGGGGGAGGTCATGGAGCGGCTGAACCCGCTGGACGCCCAGTTCGTGGACGCCGAGGACCAGGACACCCAGACGTCGTTCGCGATCGCGTCGATCGCGGTGTTCGAGGGCCCGGCGCCGTCGTACGACGAGTTCCTGCGGGCGATCGCCGCGCGGCTGCCGCTGGTGCCGCTGTACCGGCGCAAGCTGCGCACGGTGCCGCTGCGCCTCGGGCCGCCGGTCTGGGTGGACGACCCGAACTTCGACCTGCGCTACCACGTCCGGCAGACGGCCCTGCCCGCGCCGGGCGGCGACGAGCAGCTCAGCAGGCTGATGGCCCGGGTGATGGGCCAGCGCCTCGACCGCGACTACCCGCTGTGGGAGTACTGGCTGGTCGAGGGCCTGAGCGAGGGCCGCTGGGGGCTCATCTCCAAGGTGCACCACTGCATGGTCGACGGGGTCTCGGGCACCGACCTCTACCGGGTGATCTTCGATGCCTCGGCCGAGCCGGCGCCGCCGCCGCAGGCCGACACCCAGGCCGTCCCGCCGGAGCCGTCCGGGCTGTGGCTCGCGGCGCGGGCGGGCCTCGACATGATCACCATGCCGGTGCGCGAAGGCCGGGCCCTGGCCGGCGCCCTGTCCCGTCCCGGCGAGGCGGCCCGGCAGGCGTCGCAGATGGCACGGGCCCTGGGCAAGCTGACCACGGCGGTCTGGCCGGCCAGCGACTCGTCGCTCAGCGGGCACATCGGCCGGCAGCGGCGGTACACCTGGGCCCGGGCCTCGCTCGCCGACGTCAAGGAGATCAAGCGGGAACTCGGCGGCACCGTCAACGACGTGGTGCTCGCCGCGATCGCCGGCGGCTTCAGGGACTTGCTGCTGGCCCGCGGTGAGCGCCCGGACCCGCACATGGTCCCGTCGCTGATCCCGGTGTCCGTGCGCGGCCCGGGCCAGGAGAGCATCTACGAGAACCGGGTGTCGGTGCTGCTCGCCAGCCTGCCCGTGCACCTGGCCGATCCGATGGACCGGCTGGCCGCCGTCCGGGCCGAGCTAACCGAGCTCAAGGAGAGCAGGGAGGCCGCGGTCGGCGAGGCGCTGGTCGCGCTGGGCCGGTTCACCCCCTACCCCGTCGCCTCGGCGATCGTGCGCCTCGCCTACCGGGTGCCGCAGCACGAGATCGTCACGGTCACGACCAACGTGCCCGGCCCCCGCGAGCCGCTCTACGGGCTGGGCCGCAAGCTGCTGGAGATCATCCCGTACGTCCCGATCGCGACCACCCTGCGCACCGGGGTCTCGATCTTCACGTACTGCGACCAGGTCACGTTCGGGCTGACCGGCGACTACGGCAGCACTCCCGACCTGGAGGTGCTGGCGGTCGGCATCGAGCGGAGCGTCGCCGAGCTGCTTCAGGCGGCGCGGTCCCGCGTCCGGCCGCCGGCGACCGCGTAGACCTGTCCCTGGCCCCGCCGGGCCCGGCCCGCCGCGTCAGCGCAGGTGGCCAAGGTCCCGCCAGGGCGGTACCAACGACCGTGACGGGGTATATCCCGGCGGCCGAAGATCGAAGGATCCCGGCCTACCCGCCGCCGTGCCGGCGCGGGCGGCCCGCGGGCGAACCGCGGTCCGGCCACGGGCCGCGAAGACCACGCGCAGAGCGGAGGCGGCGATGAATTTCAACCTCGCGGTCATCCTCGGCGAGACGGCCTCCGCCTCGCCGGGCAAGCCGGTGGCGCTCTATGACGGCGGGCAGATGACCTATTCCGAGCTTGACGCTCTGTCCGGCCGGCTGGCCGCCGGCCTGCAGGCCCGGGGGGTGGGCCCGGGTGACAGGGTGGCGCTGCAGCTGCCGAACATCGCGCAGTTCCTGGTCGCCTACTTCGGGATCCTCAAGGCCGGCGCGGTGGTCGTCCCGCTGAACGTGCTGCTCAAGGCGCCAGAGGTGGCGTTCCACCTGCGGGACTGCTCGCCGAAACTGCTCATCACCTTTGAGTGGATCCTCGACGACGCGGCCAAGGGCGCCGCCGAGGCCGGGGTGAGCGAGATCTACGCCCTGGGTCACGGCGACGACGGCGACGACCGCGCGGTGCCGTTCGAGCGGCTGCTCGCCGAGCAGGCGCCGGACTTCCGGCTGGCCCCGCGCGACGAGACCGACACCGCCGTGATCATCTACACCGCGGGCACGACCGGCCGCCCGAAGGGCGCCCAGCTCACGCACATGCAGCTCTACATGAACGCCGACATCCCCGGGCGCCTGTTCGACGTCAAGGCCGACGACATCGTGATCACGGTGCTCCCGCTGTTCCACGTGTTCGGCCTGTCCAGCATCCTGAACGTCTGCGTGCGGTTCGGCTGCACGATGTCGCTCATCCCGCGCTTCGACCCGGGCACGGTTCTCGCCGCGATCGAGCGCGACCGGGCCACCATCTTCGAGGGCGTGCCCGCCATGTTCATCTCGCTGCTGTCGTATCCCGACCTCGACCGCTTCGACGTCTCCTCGCTCCGGATCGCGATCTCCGGGGGCGCCTCGATTCCCGGGCCGGTGCTGGACGCCTTCGAGAAGCGGTTCGGGGTGCTGATCCTCGAGGGCTACGGGCTCACCGAGACCGCCTCCACCACGACGTTCAACGTCAGCATCGACGAGCGCCGGGTCTACAGCGTGGGCAAGCCCATCTGGGGGACCGAGACCGAGGTCTGGGACGCCCGGGGCAAGCCGCTGCCGCCGGGCCAGGACAACGTCGGCGAGGTGGTGACCCGCGGGCTGCACGTCATGAAGGGCTATCTGAACGCACCGGAGGCCACCGCCGCGGCCTTCACGGGCGGCTGGTTCCACACCGGCGACCTCGGCTACTTCGACGAGGACGGCTTCCTGTTCATCGCCGGGCGGATCAAGGAGCTGATCATCCGCGGCGGCTACAACGTGTACCCGCTCGAGATCGAGGACGTGCTGCACGGCCACCCCGCGGTCGCCGAGGCCGCCGTGGTCGGGGTGCCCGACCAGCGGCTCGGCGAGGAGGTCATGGCCGTGGTCGCGCTGCGTCCCGGCGCCGCGCTGGCCGCCGAGGAACTGATCGCCTACTGCAAGGAGCGCCTGGCAGCCTACAAGTACCCGCGGATCGTCGAGTTCCGGGACGCGCTGCCGCGCAACACCCTGGGCAAGGTCGTCAAGGACCAGTTGGTCCCGCACGCGGCCGGCGGCCGGACGTGACCGCGCCGGCGCGAGAGCGGCACAAGATCCCCCGCCTGGACGACGACTACACGCCGCGGGCCGCGGCGCTTCGCGGGGAGTTCCTCCGCGAGGCCACCGGCCACCGCCCGGAACACATCGCGCGGTACTCCATCGACCCGGCGGCGGCCAGGGGAAACATCGAGAACTTCGTCGGCACCGCGCAGGTGCCGATCGGCATCGCCGGGCCGCTGCTGGTCAACGGCGAGCACGCCAGGGGCGAGTTCTTCGTGCCCCTGGCCACGACCGAGGGGACGCTGGTCGCCAGCTACAACCGGGGAATGAAGCTGCTGCATCGCGCCGGCGGCGTCACGGCCACGGTGATGGACGACCGGATGCAGCGGGCCCCCGCGTTCGGGTTCGACACCGCGCGCGAGGCCCGGGCGTTCGGTGAGTGGGTCAGCGCGAATTTCGAGACGATCAAGCGCGAGGCCGAGGCCACCACCCGGGCCGGCCGGCTGACCGGCATCGAGCAGTTCTCGGCCAGCCGGTACCTGTTCCTGCGGTTCAACTACACCACCGGGGACGCCGCGGGGCAGAACCTGGTCGGCCGGGCCACCTGGCGTGCCTGCGCCTGGATCCGCGCCCACTACCCGGGCCTGCGGGACTTCTGCCTGGAGTCCAACCTGGCCACCGACAAGAAGAGCTCGCAGATCAACATCCTGGCCACCCGCGGCAAGCGGGTCACCGCCGAGGCGACGATCCCGGCCTCGCTGGTTCGGGAGGTGATGCGCACCACGACCAAGCAGATGTTCGGCGCGCGCCAGATCTCCAATCTCGGCGGGCTGATGGCCGGGGTGAACAACAACGGCAACCACTCGGCCAACGGGATCGCCGCGCTGTTCGTGGCCACCGGCCAGGATGTCGCGAACGTGGCCGAGTCGTCGGCGGCGCTGCTGCACGCGCAACTGCTCGACAACGGCGACTACTACTACTCGGTCACCATTCCGGCGCTGATCGTGGCCACCTGCGGCGGCGGCACCGGGCTGCCCACGCAGCGAGAGTGCCTGGAGATGCTGGGCTGCTACGGCTCCGGCAAGGTGCGCAAGTTCGCGGAGATAGCGGCCGCGACCGTGCTCTGCGGCGAGATATCGCTGGGCTCGGCGGTCGTCGCGGACGAGTGGGTCGCGGCGCACGAGCGACTGGGCCGCAACCGGCCTTAGCGGTCGTCGCCGCGGGCCAGCAGGCCGCGCATCGCCGTCCACACGGCTGGGTGGCCGAGCAGGTCGAAGTGGTGCATACCGCCGAGCCCGCGGCCGGAATCCGCCCGGAACGGGATCTGCTGGTGGCGGCCGCGCCGTCCGTGCGCGCTGGCGGGCCGCACGAGCAGGTCGCCGACCACCGCGCCGACCGGGCTGGCCGGATCGGCCGTCACCGTGGCGCTGATCGTGTAGTGGCTCGCCCCTTCGAGCAGGGGCACGTCGCCGCGGTGATCACGCAGGCAGGTGTCGGGATCGCAGCCAGACCAGTCGTCGCGCCGCAGGTAGCCGTAACGCAGGTCCTTGATGCCGGAACTCGGGCCGTTGACCAGGTTCGCGAACGGCCTGGTCTCGGGGAACCTGCTGAACGCCCAGCCCAGCAGCCCGGCGGCGCGGGCCGCCGGGGCACCCAGGTGCGGCGAGCCGAGATAGAAGACGTGGCGGACGCGCTGCGTCCAGGGCCTGGATTCCTGGCGCCCGTAGTCGCAGGCGCTGCGGATGATCAGGCCGCCCATGGAGTGGCCGATCAGCAGCAGTTCGTCGGCGCCTCCGGGCCATGCCCGCGTCAGGCCGTCGAGCAGGCCGGCCAGGTCGCGGCCGTTGTCGCAGATATGCCGGCCGGTGTTGTAACGGAGGTACACCGGGGTGAAGCCGAACTCGGCCCGCAGCGACGGGCCGTAGGGAACCCGCTCGCCGCCACGGCGCTGCCACGAGTCTTCGGTCTCGGCCAGCCCGTGGGCGAAGACCGCGAGCCTGGGGGTGGCGTCCGGGAACGCTGCCGCGAGTTCCCCGGCGGTCAGGCCGACGTCGCGGCCTGCCGCCCTGACCGCCATCGGGATCGCCAGCGGCTCCAGGCCGGGCCCGAGCCGGTCCCCGGCGACCGCGTTGAGCGCGGCGAGCGCCAGGTTCCCCGCCGGGGTGCTGCCCGCTGGCCTGCCGCCCGCCGCGAGGAGCGAGGTGGCCTGGCCGCTCACCGCTCCGGCCGCCGCGCCCACGCCACGGATGGCGAGGTAAGTGCCCCGCGCGATGGCATCGTGGATGAGCCGGGCGGGGGCGCCCGATGGCCCGGCCGGGCCGAACGCGCGCCCGGCCACGGCCTGGTGCACCCGCTCGACCCGGGACACCATCCCGCAAAAAGCCTGGCCGCCCAGCCTGCCTGAGGCCCGTAGCTCCGCCGGCGTCATCGGGCACCTCCTTCACGGGAGGCTTGATTGAAGAACTTTGCGCGATGCTTGACTAAGTTAACGCTAACCCGCGCGCCGCCCGGACGCCAGGGCGCCGGGCCAGCCTCACGCGAAGCTGATCCAGGAGCGGCCGGGGATGAGCGGAGAGATCCAGACGGCTCCGTTGCACGGCGCCATGGCGGCGGAGACGGCGCTGGCCGCCCGGGCCCCGGGAAGGGTCACAGCCACCCGGGCCGCCGCCGGGCACGCCGTGGCGTAGGGCTCGTTGGCCTGCGGCCCCCAGGGGTTGTCCTCGTATTGGAGCTCGAACGCGGCGTAGCCTCCCGGGCGCAGCGCCACCAGGTGCGGCGCGACCGGCGGGAACAGGTACGCCCCGGTCGCCGCGTCATGCACGGTCGTCGGCAGCGGGCCGCCGCCGCTCGCGAGCAGCCGCAGTCCCGCGTAACCGGACAGGCGGCAGCCGTGGCCGGACGTGTTGTGCACCGTGAACAAGACGCCCACGTGCCCGAGGCCGGCCCCGGTCCCGTGGGACGCGACCACCGCCGCGGGCCCGGTGCACAGCGGCCAGGACGCGCTGGCGGCCGGTGCGGTCGGTAGCACCTGCAGGGCGGTGCTCACCCAGCTCAGGTCCGGCTGCCCGGCCTGACCGCAGACTCTGGCCGACGTCACCTTGGCGGTGAACACCCCGGCCCGCCGATAGCGGTGGCCGACCGAGAGCCCCTTGGCGGTCGGCGCGAGGTGGCTGCCGGTGCAGGCCTGGCTGGCCGAGCCGGACGTGCCGTCGCCGAAGCTGACCGTCACGCTGGCCAGCCGCAGCCAGCGCGGGCTGCCCGGTCCGGCCGACGCCTGGGTCATCAGCGAGATCGCGTCGCCCGTGAACGGCACCGGCGCGCTGCTCGCCAGGAAGAGCACGTCGGCCGACGCCGACGAACCGCCGGGCGAGGGCGTGCTGGCCGCCGGGGTGCCGGCCGAAGAAGCCGCGGTCGCCTTGGTCGTCACGGCCG
>JASHUI010000150.1:0-3494 GCA_030040095.1 Streptosporangiaceae bacterium
CCGGGCGGCGGCTCGGTGCTCCGCTGCGCCGCCAGCAGCAGGGTCCCTGCCACGCAGGCCGCCATGGCCACCGTCACGCCCGCCGCGGGCTGGACCTCGGTGGCGAGCACGGTGACCAGGGCCGGGCCGACGACGAAGATAAGCTCATCGGCCACCGATTCCAGCGAGAACGCCGAGTGCAGCAGCGCGGAGTCGCCCAGCAGCGTGCTCCAGCGGGCCCGCACCATGGAGCCGAGCGTGGGCATCGACGCCCCGGCCAGCCCGCTGCTCAGCAGCAGGGCCCAGACCGGCGCGCGCCACAGCGCGCAGACGACCAGGCCGACCGTGGCGCCGGCGAAGAACAGAGCCTGAGGGCGCAGCACCCGGCCCTGCCCGAACCGGTCGGCGAACTGGGCGGCCGCCGGCGCGCAGACCGCGTAGCCGACCGAGCCCGCGGCGGTCACCAGCCCGGCCAGCCCGTACCGGCCGGTGACCGAGGCGACGAGCAGCAGCGTGCCGAGTCCGAACATGGATATCGGCATGCGGCCCAGGACTCCGGCGGCCGAGAATCGCAGCGCGCCGGGCTGTGCGAGCACCTCGAGGAATGGGTTCCGCTGGCGCGGGCCTCGCTCGCTGACCTGCGTCACTTTGCTGCACCCTCCGCCTTGAACCTATATCAGGGGCCGGGTCCTTTCTCCAGTTGTTATCCGTCCCATCGCCCGTAGTTAGCGATTGTTTTCAGCATGTGGCGCGTCACCGGGTTAGGGTAGATCGCGATGATGGGACGGGTAATCGGCCGGCTGACCCGCCGGAATGGATCGAGCCGCGTCGGCCGCGGCTCGCGTGCGCTCGTGGTCCGGGGGATGGCCGGCAGCAGTGCCTTCGTCCTGCTGGGCATCGGAGCCTCCTCCGGGTACCTCATGCCCCCGGCCGGCGGGCCGGGCAACGACATGGCCGTCGCGATGGCCGCGGCGCAGGCGGCGGAGCGGGCGGCCGCGCCGTTCAAGCAGATCATCCTGCCCGACCTGCTGGTCGTCTCCTCTACCGGGCTGACCAGCGCGCAGCTCACCAGCCTGAGCCAGATCGGCGGCGTACGGAACATGATCGCCTTCGACGGGGCGGAGATCGAGGCGGGCGGTCGGCCGGTCAGCGTCATCGGCGTCAACCCGGTCCAGTTCCGGCCCTGGGTGCCGCTGCAGACCGCCTCCGATCAATCGTTTTGGAACGCCCTGTCTGGCGGTGATTTCGTCGCCTCGCAGTCGGCGCGCAGCGCGTTCGGGTTGCAGGCCGGGGCCAGCTATCAGCTGACCGGCAGCACCACGCGGACGCTGCGGTTCGGCGCCGCCGCGTCGCTGGGCATCGAGGGCGTCGACCTGCTGGTCAACACCCAGGTCTCCCGCGAGCTGGGCCTGGTGCACCAGGTGGCCGCCCTGATCAGCGCCCCGGGCGCGAGCCTGATCACGCTGATCGCCAAGGTCCAGAACGTGCTCGGGCCCTCGGCCAAGATCGTCAGCCTGCGGCAGCCCACTCTGCCCGTGACCGAGGTCAATTCCAGCCAGCTGCCGACCACCTACATTCAGCTGTTCCAGGCCTCCGCCGCCCAGTACTGCCCGGGCCTGTCCTGGACGGTGCTGGCCGCGATCGGCCAGATCGAGAGCGCGGACGGCACCAACGTCGGGCCGTCCTCGGCGGGCGCGCTCGGGCCGATGCAGTTCCTGCCGTCGACCTGGGCCGTGTGGGGCATCGACGCGTTCGGCCAGACCGGCACGCCGAACATCATGAACCCCTACGACGCGGTGCCGTCGGCGGCCAGGATGCTGTGCGCCGACGGAGCCGCGTCGGGCGGCAGCGGCCTGGCCGCCGCGATCTTCGACTACAACCACGCCACCTGGTACGTCAACGAGGTGCTGGCCCTGGCCGCGGAGTACGCCCAGGACTATCCGTCCTGACCGGCGGGCCCGCCCGCCGGGCCTGGTTGGATGGTGACATGCCGCGTTACGACGCCTTCCTGCTCGTGTCCTTCGGCGGCCCCGAGGGCCCCGACGACGTGATCCCGTTCCTGGAGAACGTGACCCGCGGGCGCGGCGTGCCGCGGGAGCGACTGGACAAGGTGGCCGAGCACTACTACCGGTTCGGCGGGGTCAGCCCGATCAACCAGCAGTGCCGCGACCTGCTGGCCGCGATCGAGAAGGACTTCGCGGCGGGCGGCGTCGACCTCCCGCTGTACTGGGGCAACCGGAACTGGGACCCGATGCTGACCGACACCGTCGCGCGCATGGCCGCCGACGGCATCCGGCACGCGGTCGCGTTCGTGACCTCCGCGTACAGCTCCTACTCCGGCTGCCGCCAGTACCTGGAGGACATCGAGCGGGCCAGGTCCGCCGTGGGCGGGCGGGCCCCGCTGATCGACAAGCTGCGTCCCTACTTCGATCACCCCGGCTTTATCGACCCGCTGGCCGATGCCGTGCGGGCGGCCGCGGGCACCCTGAGACGTGGCGTTCAAGACGACTATGACCTTGTGTGCACGGCGCACAGCATTCCTGAGGCCATGGCCGCCGCGAGCGGGCCGGCCGGCAATGCGTATCCGGCGCAGCTGGCCGAGGCGTCGCGGCTGATCGCCGAGCGGGCCGGGGCGCGCCGGCCGTGGCGGCTGGTGTACCAGAGCCGCAGCGGCCCGCCGTCGGTGCCCTGGCTCGGCCCCGACGTCGGCGACTGCCTGGCCGAGCTGGCCGAATCCGGCTCCAAGGGCGTGGTGCTGGCGCCGGCCGGCTTCATCTGCGATCACCTCGAGGTCGTCTACGACCTGGACATCGAGGCGGCCGGGGTCGCCGACCGGTTCGGCCTGCCGCTGGCCAGGGCGGCGACGCCGGCCACCGACCCCAGGTTCGTCTCGATGATCACCGAGCTGGTGGCCGAGCGGCGGGACGGCGTGCCGCCCCGGGCGCTCGGGGACCTCGGGCCGGTCCTGGGCACGTGCGGCCCGGGCTGCTGCGGGACCGGCCGCCCGAGCCGGGCAACACCGTGAGCCCGGCGCAGGGGCGCGTGCCAGCGGCTGAGCTGCTGGAGCTGGCCACCTCGGCCGCGGTGGCCGCGGGCCTGCTGCTGCTCGGCCGGGGCGGGCGCCCGGAGGTAGTGGCCACCAAGACCAGCCCGACCGACGTGGTGACCGAGGCGGACCGGGCCGCGGAGGCCCTGATCCGGGACATGATCGGCGACAAGCGGCCCAGCGACCGGATCCTCGGCGAGGAGGGCGGCGAGACCGGGGCCGGCGCGCGGATCCGCTGGATCGTGGACCCGCTGGACGGCACGGTCAACTACCTGTACGGGCTGCCCGACTGGGCGGTCAGCATCGCCGCCGAGGCGGACGGCACCGTGGTGGCCGGCGCGGTGTTCGTGCCCCGGCGCGACGAGCTGTACAGCGCCGCGCTGGGCGGCGGCGCCTGGCTGAGCAGCGGCGGCAGCGCCCTTGACCGGCCCGCCGCGGAGCCGGTCCAGCCGGCCCGGCTGGCCTGCAA
>JASHUI010000151.1:0-2513 GCA_030040095.1 Streptosporangiaceae bacterium
AGGAGGCCCGGGCCCGCCTCGGCGCGCTGCCGGGGCTGGGCCCGTGGAGCGTCGAGACCATCGCCATGCGCGGCCTGGGCGACCCCGACGCGTTCGTTCCCGGCGATCTCGGGGTCCGGGCCGCGGCCAGGAAGCTCGGCCTGCCGGTCACGCCCGGCGCGCTGACCCGGCGGGCGGCCGGGTGGCGGCCCTGGCGCGGCTACGCGGTGCAGTACCTGTGGGCGACCGGCGATCACGCCATCAACCGGATACCAGACAAGGACGATCAAGCATGATGATCTCACCCGCTCCGGCCGGACACCGGTCGCACGCCGTGGTGGACAGCCCGGTCGGCCCGCTCACCCTGGTCGCGCTGGGCGAGGCCCTGACGGGCCTGTACCTGGACGAGCAGCGGTACCGCCCGGCGCCGGCGGCGTTCGGCGAGCCGGCCTGTGATCCCATGACGGCGCCGTTCGCCGAGGCGGCCGCGCAGCTGCGCGAGTATTTCGACGGCGCGCGGACCGGGTTCGATCTGCGGCTGGCCCTGGCCGGCACCCCGTTTCAGCTGCGGGTGTGGGCGGCGCTGCGTTCCATTCCGTACGGGCAGACCGTGTCCTACGGGCAACTGGCCGACCGGCTCGGGCGGCCGTCGGCGTCCCGGGCCGTCGGCCTGGCCAACGGCAAGAACCCGGTCAGCATCATCGTGCCCTGCCACCGGGTGGTGGGCGCGGACGGCAGCCTCACCGGCTACGGCGGCGGCATCGACCGCAAGCGCTTCCTGCTCGCCCACGAGCGGCGGGTCAGCGGGCAGGAGCCGGGGTAGAGCGGCGAGTTCCTGAGGTTTCGACAGCATTGATGGCCAATGTCGCTGTCCGTGACGGCCGGCCGCGCCCTGCCCCCGGTGTAACCCGCTGCCGGGCAGACAGCGTCATTATGCTGGCTGGAGGCATGGATCTGGCCATGGCAGACGAGGCGCAACTAGAATTTCATCCCAAAATGATCATTGATCAGTCCCGCAGTGACTTCGAGGAACCGAACAGCTTCGTCGGCCGAGAGCGCGAACTCGACGAGCTGCGCCGGTTCGTCCCTTCGATGCGCGCCGTCACCCTCTGCGGGCCGGGCGGGATCGGGAAGACCCGGCTGGCGCTGCGGGTGCTGGCCGGGCTGGCCGACGATTTCCCTGACGGGGTGTGGTTTATCGAGCTTGGCGACCTGCGGCAGCCGGACCTGGTGGTGTCGCGGGTCGCGTCGGTCATCGGGGTGGACGAGGAGCCCGGCCGGCCGCTGGTCGACACGCTGGCCGACGCGCTCAGGCCGCGCCGGCTGCTGCTCGCGCTGGACACCTGCGAGCACCTGATCGATTCCTGCGCCCGGCTGTGTCACCGGCTGCTGGCGAGCTCGCCGGGGCTCCGGGTGCTCGCGACCAGCCGCGAGCCGCTGCGGATGGCGGCCGAGACCGTGTGGCAGGTGCCGCCGCTGACCCTGCCGCCCGGCGCGGCGGAGACCCCGGACGAGCTGCGGCGGTATGAGGCGGTTCGCCTGTTCGGCGACCGGGCCGAGGCCTCGCTGCCCGGCTTCGCCCTCGGCTCGGCCAACGGGTCGGCCGTGGGCGAGCTGTGCCGTTCGCTGGACGGCGTGCCGCTGGCGATCGAACTGGCCGCCGCGTGGGTCCGGGTGCTGTCGGTCGAGCAGATCGTGACCCGGCTTGACGACAGGTTCCGGCTGCTGACCAGCGGCGATCGAACGGCTCCCCCGCGTCAGCGCACGCTGCGTGCCGCGATCGACTGGAGCTACGACCTGCTCGGCGAGCGGGAGCAGGTCATGTTGCGCCGCCTGTCGGTCTTCGCCGGCTGGTCCCTGGAGATGGCGGAGCAGATCTGCTCCGGCGATGACCTGCCGGTGTCCGACGTGCTCGATCTCCTGGCCGCCCTGGCCGACAAGTCGCTGGTCGTGGCCGATACCGCGGCGCGCGGCCAGACCAGGTACCGGATGCTCGACACGATCCGCGAATACGCGGCCGTCCGGCTGGCCGAGGCCGGCGAGACCGAGATGATGCGCCGGCGGCTGTGTGACTACTCGCTGGGCGAGACCGAGCGGCGGATGCTGACGGGGATGGGGGTGATCCGGGCCCCGTGGTCCGCGACCGTGGAGACCTTCGCCCGGTTCGACGACGACATCGGCAACCTGAGGCTGGTGCTCAGCCACTGCCTGAACGCCAGGGACGCCGAAACGGGACTGCTGATGTGCACGTTCATGGCGCCGGTATGGATCGTCCGCGGCGCCTTCGCCGAGGGCGCGGAGTGGTTCGACTGGTTCCTCGGCCTTGACGCGCCTTCGCTGCCGGATTCGGTGAGGGGCCCCGCTCTGGTCGGCCGGGCGCAGCTCGCCCTGGCCGGCGACCCGGCGGTGGCGCAGGCGCGTGCCCTCTCGGGCCTGGAGCTGTGCCGGGCGAGCGGCCAGGACTTCTGGCTCGCGTCGGCGTGCAATCTGCTCACCGAGGCCGCGCTGCACGCCGGCCGAGCCGAGGAGGTGGC
>JASHUI010000152.1:0-14289 GCA_030040095.1 Streptosporangiaceae bacterium
GCCGATCCGGTGCCCGTTCTGCCGGGGGCAGATGTGGCCGGTGGCGTCGAGCGGCAGCCCGCACAGCGGGCAGGGCGGGCGCCCCTGGCGGACGATCCGCAGCGCCCGCCGCGAGAACGCGCGGGCCGCCTGGGCCGTGATCCGCACCCTGAGCACTCCCGGGCCGTCCTCCGGCACGTCGTCGGCGAGGTATTCGACGGGCGTCTCCGACTCCTCCTGCGCCTCGATCACGACGCGCTCGTTCTCAGCATCCCATGCCAGGGCGATGACGCCCACCCGGAATTCCTCCAGCAGGGGCAGGTCGAGCGGGCCGTCGTCGGCCGGGCTGGCCGCGGCCGGCGCCGGCGACGTCCCGCCGCTGTCGCGCAGTTCGTCGTCGAGCAACTCGTCCAGGCGCTCGGCCAGGCGGCTCACCTGAGCCTTCTCCAGCGCCACGCTGGTGACCCGGCCGTTGCCGCTCGCCTGCAAGTAGAACGTACGCTGCCCGGGCTGGCCGACCGTCCCGGCCACGAATCTTTCGGGCGGGTCGTATGTGAAGACCGCCATGACCCCTATCCTCCCGCTCCGCCGCCGACCGCCGCCTCGGTCTCGCGGCGCGCCATGGCCCGTGACCGCCTGGGTTCGGGCTTCTTCAGGCTGTCAACTACCCCGCCGGTGTCGTTCATCCGCAGCACGAACGGGCGCAGCGGGGTATACCGGATCGCCGTGAGCGAGCACGGATCGACCTGAATCCGCTGCAGCATGTCCAGGTGCATGCCGAGGCTGTCGGCGATGACGGACTTGATGACGTCCCCGTGCGAGCAGACCAGGTAGGCCGCGTCGGGGCCGAGCCGCTGGTTCCACTCCCGCACCGCGCAGACCGCCCGGTGCTGCATGTCCATGATGGACTCGCCGTCCTCGCCGGGAAACCTCGCCGCGGCCGGGTGCGCCTGGACGACCCGCCACAGCGGCTCCTTGGCCAGCCGCCTGAGCGGCTGGCCGGTCCAGTCACCGTAGTGGCACTCGCCGAGTCGCACGTCCTCCTGCACGGCGGGCCTGCCCGCCCCCGACGCCGCGATCGCGTCCGCCGTCTGGCGGCAGCGCTCGAGCGGGCTGCTGATGATCGCGTCGAGGTCGACCGGGGCGAGCCGGGCCGCCAGGGCCTCGGCCTGCCGTCGGCCCCGGTCATCCAGCGGGATGCCCGGGGTCCAGCCGGTCAGGACGCTGCCGGTGGTTGCGGTCAAGCCATGCCGTACCAGGAGGACCAGGGTCACGTCCCGACTCTACGGGGTACCGGCCACCCCCGCGTGCCAGGCATGCCCGGCCACCGCCGGGCTCGCGGCCCGCCGTGGCCGGGCACAGGCGGCTGCTAGGCGGTGTCTTTTAGATCTTGGCGCTCACCCGACGGCTGCCCCGGCTTTTCGAGGACGAATGACTGGAAGTGGTTGCCCTTAACGTCGAAGGTCGTGAACGACAGGACGTGAAAGCGTTCGGCCAGTATCTCTGTCATCAGCCGATCCGAGCGGAACGCGAAGAAGCGGGGTACCCGATGGTCACCGTCCCGCATCGGGCCCTCCTCGTCCGCCCCTCCCCAGGTCCCCACATAGAACAGGCCTTCCGGCACCAGCACCTCACCGATCGCCTCCAGGACGCGCGGCAGATCGGGGGTCGGCACGTGGAGCAGGCAGTTCAGGGCGTAGACCGCGTCGAATGAGGCCGGGGGGACTCCGAGGCCGAGGAAGTCGGCGACGCGCGCGTCCAGCCCCTTCGCCCTGCATAGCTCGACCATGGCCGGCGACAGGTCGGTGCACAGGACCCGCAGGCCCTGCTCCTGGAAGTACAGCGAGTCGTGCCCGGTGCCAGCGCCCACCTCCAGCAGACTGGTCGCACCGTGTTCTTGGAGCAGGCCGAGGAAGCGGCGCCGCTCGTCAACCTTGAATGCCTCCTTCTGCCTGCCATCGCGTTCGGCTGCCACGGCCGGCCCGTACGCCTGGCGGAGGCTGGCAGCGACCCGGTGGTACTCCGTCACGGCCAAGATCGTACCGTGGCGGCTGCTGGCATCCGCTCACTGTCCAGTCACGGCCCTCGGCCTGGTCGCCACCCGGAACGATCTACACCCAGGGGCACACAAGACCTACGCGACATGCTCTAGATCAGCGGGGCGTCGGCGGTCACCGCGCTCGGCGCGCCGACCGGGTTCTGCAGGGGGAAGTGGCAGGCGGCGAGGTGACCGGTGCCGGGGAACGGCCGCAGCGGCGGCTCGACCTCGGCGCAGATCTCCTCGGCCAGCGGGCACCGCGTGCGGAACCGGCAGCCGGACGGCGGGTGGATCGCGCTCGGCAGCTCGCCCGAGATGCCCGCCTTGACCTTGGCGTGCTCGGCCTCCGGGTCGGCCACGGGCGCGGAGTCCAGCAGCCCCCTGGTGTAGGGATGCGCCGGGCGCAGGTACACGTCGTCGGCGGCACCGACCTCGACCAGCTTGCCGAGGTACATCACGCCGATCTGGCTGGACACGTAGCGCACCACGGCCAGGTCGTGCGAGATGAACAGGTAGGTGAGGCCGAGTTCCCGCTGCAGGCCCTGCATCATGTTGAGGATCTGGGCCTGGATCGAGACGTCGAGCGCGGAGACCGGCTCGTCGGCCACGATCAGCTTGGGCGACAGCATGAGCGCGCGGGCGAACCCGAGCCGCTGGCGCTGGCCGCCGGAGAACTCGTGCGGATACCGCTCGACCGCCGTGCGGGGCAGCCCGACATGGTCCAGCATCTCGGCCACCCGCTGGACCCGCTCCCGGCGCGAGCCGATGTTCTGCACGACCAGCGGCTCCTGCAGCACCGCGCCCGCCCGCATCCGCGGGTCCAGCGAGGCGTAGGCGTCCTGGAACATCAGCTGGATGTCCCGGCGCTCCCTGCGGTATTCACGGCCGCTGCTCTTGGCCAGGTCCTTGCCCCGGAAGTTGATCTCGCCGCTGGTCAGCGTCTCCAGGCCGACGACCAGCCGGCCGATCGTGGTCTTGCCGCAGCCCGACTCCCCGACCAGGCCGAGCGTCTGGCCGGCCCGGATCGCGAAGCTCACGTCGGCGACCGCGCTGACCCACCCCACCCGTCGCTGCAGGACCGCTCCCCTGGTCACCGGGAAGTCCTTGACCAGGTGCTCGGCGCTCAGCAGCACCGGCGCCGACTGGCCGTCGGCCTCGGCGAGCCCGGGCTGACGGGGGCCGAGGTGCTCGATGGTCGCCTTGGTCCGGCTCCATTCGGCCGCGCCCACCGGGTAGAAGCAGGCGAAGCTGTGGCCGGCCACCTCGCCGCTCAGCGGCGGATCCTGGTCCCGGCAGCGGTCGGTGGCGTACCGGCAGCGCGGAGCGAACCGGCAGCCTGAGGGCGGGTTGGTCAGGTCCGGCGGTATCCCGGGAATCGAGTACAGCCGCTCCCTGGCGTCCGCGGCCTTGTCCGGAAGGGACTGGAACAGCGCCTCGGTGTAGGGGTGCCGCGGGTTGCCGAACAGCGTCGTGGTGTCCGTGGTCTCCGCGATCTTGCCCGCGTACATGACCGCGACCCTGTCGGCGCGCCCGGCGATCACCCCGAGGTCGTGGGTGACCAGGATGACCGACATGCCCAGCCGCAGCCGCAGGTCGTCGATCAGCTCCAGGATCTGCTTCTGGATCGTCACGTCCAGCGCGGTCGTCGGCTCGTCGGCGATCAGCAGCTTCGGCTCGCAGGCCAGCGCCATCGCGATCATGACCCGCTGCCGCATCCCGCCGGAGAACTGGTGCGGGTACTCGCCGATACGCTCCTTGGCCTGCGGCATGCCGACCAGGTTGAGCACCTCGGCCGCCCGCTCCAGGGCCTGCTCGTTGCTGACCCCGCGGTGCAGCTTGACCGCCTCGGCGATCTGCTTGCCCACGGTCATCGTCGGGTTCAGCGAGGTCAGCGGGTCCTGGAAGATCATGCCGATCTCGTTGCCGCGGATCCGGCGCATGTCGCCGTCGGGCAGCCCGCTGATCTCCTTGCCGTCGAGCCTGATGCTGCCCCCGACGATGGACCCTCCGGTCGGCAGCAGGTTCATGACCGACAGCGCGGTCATCGTCTTCCCGCAGCCGGATTCGCCCACGATGCCGAGCGTCTCCCCCGCTTCGACGTGCAGCGATACGCCGTCGACGGCGTGCACGACCCCTTGCTTCAGCCGGATCTCCGTGCGCAGGTCGTTGATCTCAAGTAGCGGCGCCACCAGGTTAGCCCTTCCTACCGGCGCTGCAGCCGGGTCTCGAACGCGTCGCGGAGCGCGTCACCGATGAAGTTGAACGCGATGCAGGTCACGATGATCGCGATGCCCGGCGGGTAGATCAGCCACCAGTAGTTCGTGCCGGACTGCATGTAGGTCAGGCCGCCGGACAGCATGTCACCCCAGTCGGTCGCCGGTGCCTGGACGCCCAGGCCGAGGAAGCCGAGGCCGGCCAGGATGATGATCGAGTCCGCGATCGCGAACGTGGTCTGCACGATGATCGTGCCGATCGCGTTCGGGATGATATGGCGGACGATCGAGCGGGACCTGCGGCCGCCGATGACCTTGACCGCCTGCACGTATTCCCGGGTGCGCAGCGAGAGCGTCTCGCCGCGCACCAGCCGGGCCACGCCCAGCCAGTAGAACACCGCGATGATGAAGATCATGATCAGCGTGTCCGGGTGGAAGACCACCGACAGGATGATGACCAGCATGACGTACGGGATGGACAGCCCCGCGTCGACGATGCGCATCAGGAACGAGTCGACCACGCCGCCGACGAAGCCCGAGAAGGCGCCGTAGAGGGTTCCGATGAAGACCGCCACGATCGCCGCGGCAAAGCCGACCTCGAGCGAGACCTGGCCGCCGACCATCAGCCGGCCGAGCTGGTCGTAGCCGACGTTGTCGCAGCCGAGCAAGTGCGCGCCGCTGGGCGTGCACAGCGTCTGGAGCAGGTTGGTGTGCACCTGATCGGTGCGGTAGATCAGCGGCCCGGCGAAGCAGAACAGCACCATGAACACGATCGCGCCGAGGCTGACCAGCGCGAGCTTGTTCTCGGCGAACACGTCCCAGCCTCGGCGCAGCAGGCCGCGGGGCTTGGTGGCGGTGAGCGCGCCCTGGGCGAGCCCGGCTTCCTCGGCCGGACGGGCCTCGGCGTCGAGGAGGCCGTCCTCGGTGCCCGGCGGCGGGATGATGGCCATCAGTTGTACCTCACCCTCGGGTCGAGAACGGCGTATGTCACGTCGGCCAGCAGGTTCCCGACGATCGTCGCCACCGTGGCGAGGAGAGTGAACCCGAGCAGGACCTGGTAGTCAACGTTCAGCGCGGCGTTGTAGAACGCGAGCCCCATGCCGGGATAGTTGAACACGACCTCGATGAAGATCGCGCCGCCGATCATCGTCGGCAGGTAGAGGCCGAGCAGGGTGACGACCGACATCAGCGAGTTGCGGAACACGTGCCCCCACAGCACCCGCCGCTCGCTGGCGCCCTTGGCCCGCGCGGTGCGGACGTAGTCCTGCACCAGATTGTCCATCACCGAGGAGCGCATGTACCGGCTCCACAGGGCGTACAGCACGAAGGCGTACGCGAGCACCGGCAGCACCAGCGCTCTCGGCTGGGACAGCACCTGCCCGATCGACGTGCCCTGCGGCGCGAACGCGGGGAACAGGTGGATGTCGATGGCGAACCACTCGACGAGGAGCAGGCCGATGAAGAACGTCGGGGTCGCGTAGCCGAGGAAGGCGACCCCGGTCAGCGCGTAGTCGCCGACGGTGTAGCGCTTGACGGCCTGGTAGAGCCCGAGCGGGATGCCGAAGACCAGCGAGACCACGGTGCCGAGGCCGACCAGCACGGCCGTCTTCGGCAGGTCCTGGGCGATCAGGCTCGTCACCGACTGGTTGAGCTTGAGGGAGAACCCGAGGTTGCCGTGCAGCAGCTGGTTGACCCACTTCAGGTACTGCACGTAGAACGGCTGGTCGAAGCCGTACAGGTTGTTGTAGTAGGCGACCTGCTCGGTGGTGGCCCGTGGGCCGAGCAGGGCCCGGATCGGCCCGCCCGGGAACAGGTGCACCAGGGCGAGCGTGAACACGCTTACCAGGAACACGACCAAGATGGCCTGGAGGACCCGGCGGATCAGGAACCCGGTCACCGCGCCACCGTCCCGCCCGCGGGCCGGGCACCGCCCGCGCCGCGCCATGGTGTCATGAGTTCCTCCCGTCCCTGACGGCCACTCGCGCCGCATGTCGTTCCGGCCGCGACCGCCGCCTCGCCCGCGTGGTGCGGGCGAGGCGGCGGCCAGAGCCTCTTGCTACTGCCTTATTAGATGCGTACTACTTCCGCGTCACTTGGTGAAGTACCAGTACTCGGGAAGCAGGGTGTACAGGGCGTTGAAGGTGACGTTGTGCAGCTTGCTGGTCACCGCCTGGATCGCGTACGGGTTCGGCGCCCAGATGAACGGCAGCTGCTGCGCACCGTAGGTGGCGTACTGATGGAAGATGGCCAGGCTGCTGCTGGTGTGCGTCTCGTTGATCAGCCTGTCCATCGTCGGGTCGGAGTAGTTGCCGGAGTTGGACCCCGCGCCCGTCTGGAACAGCGGCTCGCCGGTCGGCTCGAAGCCGGGGCCGTCGAAGGACCACCCGCCGAAGGCGAACACCTGAACATCACACTTCGGGCCCATCGGCGCGCACGGGGCGCTCTCGCCGATGATCGTGTTGAACGTCTGCCCGACCAGGTTGATGTCGAGGCCGGCCTCGCTGGCATCGGACTTGTAGGTCTCCCACATCGCCGTCACCGCGGCCTGGCCGGTCGAGTAGACGTAGGTGAACTTCGCCTGCTCGCCCTTGGTGATGCCGGCGCCGCACTTGGACGGGTCCTGGCAGGTCATGACGCCGCCCACCTCGGACCAGCCGTGGCTAGTCAGCAGCGCCTTGGCCTTGGCGATGTTGAACGGGTACGGGCCTTCCTGGCTGTTCTCGTTCTGGATGGACGGAATCCACTGGTTACCGGGCGGCGCGTTCGGGGCCGGGCCGGAGTCGGGGATGCTGTACCCGCGGTAGATCGCCTTGTCGATGCCGACCTGGTCGAACACCTCCTGCAGGGCCTGCCGCATGTAGAGCTGGCGGACCATGTAGCCCACGGTCGGGTTGTTGAAGTTCGGCTGGGCGTAGTAGATGCCGAACGAGTAGAACGGCTGCAGCGCGTAGCTGCTGCCCAGCGGGTTGGTGGCCGGCAGGACGGAGTTTGCCGGCTTCTGCGGCAGGTCGGCCGGCGGGATGTAGCCGACGTCGATCTGCCCGGTCTTCAGCGCGGTGTACTCGGTGGCGTCGTCGGTGTAGGGCACCAGCTTGAAGGCCGCCAGCTTCGGCTTGGGGCTGCCGGAGTACGCCTTGTTCGGCACGAACGTGACGTTGCCGGTCGTGCTGAAGTAGGAGAGCTTCCACGGCCCGTCAACGACCGACCAGAGCGGGCTGGTCGCGTAGGTCGCGGTGATCTTCGACTGCGCGGTCAGGAAGTTGTAGACCGCCTGGCACTTGGCCCAGTGGTCCGCCGCGGAGTCGGTGGTGCACCCGCCGCTGCCCGGCTTGCCGGTCAGGCTGGTGACGTCCCAGGACAACGGCATCGGGTTCAGCTCGGCCAGCTGGTTGTAGGTGTACCAGATGCTGGAATAGGCCTGGTTGAGCTGTATCGTCAGCGTGTTCCCGCTGGCCTTGGCGGACACGACGTTGTCAGGCAGCAGGCCAGGTGAGTACGCGTACCAGTTCGCCTTCTCGGCGATCGCCATGTTCAGGAAGAACAGCACGGAATCGGCGTTGACGGTCTCGCCGTTCGACCACTTCCAGCCCTTCATGGTGACGGTGACGGTCTTGCCGCCGTTGCTGTACACCGGAGGGTTGGCCGGCGACAGCGGGTAGTTGATCGCCACCGAGCTGTTGGTGTTGTTGCCGAACATGTACAGCGGCCGGTACATCAGCCACTGGAACTGCTCGTCGTCGTAGACGCTGGCGTTGGTGATTGCGTAGAAGGGGAAGATCCAGGTGTCGGTGGTGCCCGGCGGCAGCGCGAACGTCGCCGTCCCGCCCGAGACAGCGGCGCCGCTGCTCGACGGCGGGGGGGTGCTGCTGCTGGAACTGCAGCCGGCGGCGATCAACGCGACTGCGCCGACCGCGGCTACCGCCGCGAGGCGCAGCTTACGTCTCCACAGGTTCATATGCGCTCCTTCGTGATAGTGCGCGTGCGCGCACAATGCCGCACCGGTTCATGCTGAGGCGCTGAGATAACCCAGGCCCGTCCCGAGTTGTCCGCGCCCCCCCGATGCGGGCCGGCCCGGTTGGCGTCATGCGAGGCAGTTCGTGTCACCGCTCGCCGCCTCCCTTTCAAGCGCCATCCGGCGGCGTCCCGCGCCCCGGCATGCCCACGCGCCAGCGACACTTTGTCCCGGCTACGGTTCGCTCAGAGCGTAGTTTCACTAATGAGACAGTTTCTAGCCGAAAATGTCACAACTTCCTATCGATATCACCCCAGGCCAGCCCTTGTCCTATGGATCATCACACTGGCGTTACATCGGTATTGCCTGGTCATCACGAGCGGATCAAACCCAGTAATCGGGCATCAAGCTCAAAGTGGTGTATTCAGGGCGGCACCAAAACCTGATGCGCCGACCGCTAAGGGCGTGCGAGACTCCGCCGCGCAGACGGGACAAGATCGACCGCAGGCATGGCTCAAGATCGGCCGCGGGCACGGGAAGACCGCCCGGCACCGGGCCCGGCCGGCCGCGGTCAGCCGCCGATCGCGTGCGCGCCGCCGTCGACGTGCACGATCTCCCCGCTGGTGGCCGGGAACCAGTCCGACAGCAGCGCCACGCAACCGCGGGCGGTCGGCTCCGGATCGGACAGGTTCCAGCCGAGCGGGGCGCGCTTCTCCCACAGTCCCTGGAATTCGTCGAAGCCGGGGATGCTCTTGGCGGCCATGGTCCGCAGCGGCCCGGCCGACACCAGGTTCACCCGGATCCCCCGCGGGCCGAGGTCGCGGGCCAGGTAGCGGGCGCACGACTCCAGGCCGGCCTTGGCCACGCCCATCCAGTCGTAGCCAGGCCAGGCCAGGCGGGCGTCGAAGTCCAGCCCGACGACCGCGCCGCCGCCGCTCATCAGCGGCAGCGCCGCCACGGCCAGGGCCTTGAGCGAGTAGGTGGACGTATGCAGCGCCGCGGCGACATCCTCCCAGGGCGTATGCAGGAAGTTGCCGCCCAGCGCCGACTGCGGCGCGTTGCCGATGCTGTGCACCACGCCGTCCAGGCGGCCGGTGTGCTCGGACACCCGGTCGGCCAGCGACGCGAGCTGGCTGGGGTCGGTCACGTCAAGCTCGACGACGGGGGGCGGGTCGGGCAGCCGCTTGGCGATCCGCTGCACCAGGCTGAGCCGCCCGAACCCGGTGAGCACCACGGTGGCGCCCTCCTGCTGCGCGATCCGCGCCACATGGAACGCGATCGACGCGTCAGTGAGCACGCCGGTCACCAGCACCCGCTTGCCGTCCAGAATCCCCATTCGCGCTGCCTCTCCATCCCGCCGGCGACGTGCTCCGCGCCGGTCAGTGACCCATGCCCAGGCCGCCATCGACCGGGATCACGGCCCCGGTGATGTACCCGGCGTCGGCCGAGGCCAGGAACGCGACCGCCGCCGCGACCTCGTCGGCCGACGCGAGCCGGCCGAGCGGCACGCCGCTCAAGACCGCGGCCCGCCGTTCCTCCGGCAGCGCCGCGGTCATGTCGGTGTCCACGAACCCGGGCGCGACCACGTTCACGGTGATCGACCGGCTGCCCAGCTCGCGGGCCAGCGACCGGGCCAGCCCGACCAGGCCCGCCTTGGACGCGGCGTAGTTGGCCTGGCCTCCCGACCCGAGCAGGCCCACCACCGAGGAGATGAACACGATCCGGCCCCGGCGCATCCGGATCATGCCGCGGACCGCTCGCTTGGCCACCCGGTAGGCGCCGGTCAGGTTGGTGTCGATGACCGCGGCGAAGTCGTCCTCGCTCATCAGGGCGAGCAATTGGTCCCGGGTGATCCCGGCGTTGGCCACCAGAACCTCGACCGGCCCGTGCGCGGCCTCCGCCGCGGCGAACGCCTGGTCCACCGCCGCGCTGTCCCGCACATCGCAGCGGGCCACCGTCAGGCCCTCGATTGCCTCGCCGGAACGGGAGGTGATGGTGACCTTGTCGCCGCCGTCGGCCAGGCGCCGGGCGATGGCCAGCCCGATCCCCCGGTTCCCTCCGGTGACAAGGACGGATCGGCTCATTTCGGGGTCCCTCCGGGGTCTGGATCGCCGGACAGATGCACAGGATAGATTGGCGGGTGGTGGGGGACCATGCTGACCGGGCGATGGCGATCGACCCGGATTTCACCTCGTATCCGTTGCGGCGGCTGGCGGATGCCGCGCTGCAGCGCGCCGCCGAACTGGGGGCGCAGCACGCGGACTTCCGCGCGGAGCGTATCAGGAGCCAGCGGATCGCCTTGTCCGACGGGATCCTGGAAACCCTGTACGACGCCGACGACCTGGGCCTGGCCGTGCGGGTGGTGGTCCAGGGCACCTGGGGCTTCGCCTCGGCCGCCGACCTGACGGTGGACGCGGCGGCGCGGGCGGCCGCGAGGGCCGTCGACGTCGCCCGGGTGGCCGCCGCGGTCAACAGCGAGCGGATCGAGCTGGCCGCCGAGCCCGCGCACGGCGATGTGATCTGGGTTTCGGCCTACCAGGTGGACCCGTTCGGCGTCGGCGTCGCCGACAAGATCGCCCTGCTGGCGGGATGGAGTTCCGGGCTGCGGGCCCGCGCCGGGGTCGACCACGTCGACGCGTCCCTGCTGCAGGTCAAGGAGTGCAAGTTCTACTCCGACGACGCCACCACGGCCACCCAGCAGCGGGTCCGGCTGCACCCGGTGGTGACCGTGGTCGGCGTCCGGCCCGGCGGCAGGTTCGAGACCATGCGCACCCTCGCCCCGCCCGTCGGCCGTGGCTACGAATTCCTGGCCGGGGCGGCCGCCGGGGGCTGGGACTTCGACGCCGAACTCGCCGAGCTGCCCGATCTGCTGGCCGCCAAGCTGGCCGCGCCCTCGGTGCAGGCCGGCCGGTATGACCTGGTCGTCGACCCCTCGAACCTGTGGCTGACGATCCACGAGTCGATCGGGCACGCGACCGAGCTTGACCGGGCGCTCGGCTACGAGGCCGCGTACGCCGGCACCTCCTTCGCCACCCCGGACCAGCTCGGCCGGCTGCAGTACGGCTCGCCGCTGATGCACGTGACCGGGGATCGCACGACCGAGCACGGCCTGGCCACGATCGGCTACGACGACGAGGGTGTCGCCGCCCAGTCCTGGGACCTGATCACCGGCGGGGTGCTGAGCGGGTTCCAGCTGGACCGGCGGATGGCGATGGCCCGCAGGAGGGAGCTGAGTGCCGCGCGCCGCAGGACCGGCGGCGCGCCCGACCGCGGCCGGTCAAACGGGTGCTCGTTCGCCGACTCCCCCGGCCATATGCCGATCCAGCGGATGCCCAACGTCTCGCTGCAGCCCGCCCCAGGCGGCCCGTCCACCGCCGGGCTGATCGCCGGCGTGACCGACGGGATCTACGTCGTCGGCGACAAGAGCTGGTCGATCGACATGCAGCGGTACAACTTCCAGTTCACCGGCCAGCGGTTCTTCAAGATCTCCGGCGGGCGGCTGGCCGGCCAGCTCCGCGACGTCGCCTACCAGGCCACGACCACCGACTTCTGGAACGCCGTCGAGGCGGTCGGCGGGCCGCAGACCTACGTGCTCGGCGGCGCCTTCAACTGCGGCAAGGGCCAGCCCGGCCAGGTCGCGCCGGTCAGCCACGGCTGCCCGGCGGTGCTGGTGCGGGACATCAGGGTTCTCAACCCGGCGCAGGAGGCGCGGGCGTGAGCGGCGGGAAGCGCTCGTGCCGCCGCTGAGGCGGGCACCGGACGGCACCGTGACCGCGCTGGCGCCCCAGGACGCCGTGGAGCGGGCGCTGCAGTCCGCGCGCTGCGACGACTGCGTGGTGATCGCCGAGGAGACATCGGAGGCGAACCTGCGCTGGGCCGGCAACACCCTCACCACCAACGGCGTCTCCGCCTCGCGAAATCTCACCGTGATCGCCATCCGCCGGGACGGGGCCGCGGCCCGGGTGGGCGCGGCGTCCCGGGCGGGCGTGACCGGCGATCAGCTCGCTCCCCTGGTGGCGGAGGCCGAGAAGGCCGCGTCCGAAAGCTCCCCGGCCGAGGACGCCCAGGACCTGCCCGGGCCCGGCGCGGGCTATGCGTTCGAGGCGGACACGCCGGCCTGGGACGATCCGCCGGCCAGCACCGAATTCGGCGTGCTGCGGGGCTTCGCCGGGGCGCTGGGCGACGCGTTCGACGTCGCGGCGGCCGGCGGCCGGCGTCTGTACGGGTTCGCCGAGCACACGATGACCTCGCAGTTCCTCGGCAGCTCCAGCGGGCTGCGGCTGCGTTACGACCAGCCGTCGGGCAAGGTCGAGCTGAACGCGAAGACGGCCGACCTGTCCCGCTCGGCGTGGGCGGGTGCCGGGACCCGTGACTTCACCGACGTCGACGTCGCCGGCCTGGAGGCCGGGCTGGCCCGCCAGCTGGGCTGGGCGGCGCGGGCGGCCGACCTGCCTGCCGGGCGCTACGAGACGCTGCTGCCCCCGGCGGCGGTGGCCGACCTGATGATCTATATGTACTGGACGGCCTCGGCCAGGGACGCGGTGGACGGCCGCACGGTGTTCAGCAGGCCGGGCGGCGGGACCAGGGCCGGTGACCGTCTGGCGAGCCTGCCGGTCACGCTGCGCAGCGCTCCGGGCGCGCCGGGCCTGCAGTGCGCGCCGTTCGTGATCGCGCACGCGTCGAGCCGGGAGTCCTCGGTCTTCGACAACGGGCTGCCGCTGGCCCCCACCGAGTGGGTCAGCGACGGCGTGCTCGCGGCGCTGACCCAGACCCGGTACTCGGCCCGGCTGTCCGGCCTGGCCGTGACGCCCGCGATCGGCAACCTGATCCTCGAGGCGCCCGGCGCCGGGGCGTCGCTCGACGACATGGTCGCCCGCACCGGCCGCGGCCTGCTGCTGACCTGCCTGTGGTACATCAGGGAGGTCGACCCGCAGATCCTGCTGCTCACCGGGCTGACCAGGGACGGCGTGTACCTGGTCGAGGGCGGCGAGGTCGTCGCGGCGGTGAACAACTTCCGGTTCAACGAGAGCCCGGTGGAGATGCTGGGCCGGATCGCCGAGGCAGGGGCGACCGGCCCGGCCCTGCCCAGGGAATGGAGCGACTACTTCACCAGAGCCGCGATGCCCCCGATCCGGGTGGACGGCTTCAACATGTCCTCGGTCAGCCAGGCCTCCTTAGTGCCCCCGGCCGGACGGCGCGGCCGGCGGTCAGGCGTCTTCCAGGCGGAAACCGACCTTGAGGCCGACCTGATAGTGAGCCACCTCGCCGTCGACGATCTGGCCGCGGATCTGGGTCACCTCGAACCAGTCGAGGTGCCGCAGGGTCTGCGCCGCCCGGCGCAGCGCGCTGCGGATCGCCGGGTCCACCCCCTCCGGCGAGGTGCCGACGATCTCGGTGACGCGGTACGTACGTTCGCTCATAAGTGCTCCATACTGGTCGTTTGTGACTCCCGATGCCGCTGAACTGCAACGCCGGGCGCGCAGGCTGCTGGCGCGTCATGTCTACGATTACTATGCCGGCGGATCGGGGCGCGAGCGCACCCTGCGCGCCAACGAGAAGGCCTGGCGGCAGGTCTGGCTGGCGCCCCGGGTGCTGCGCGACGTGTCGGCGGTGGATACCACCGCCCGGCTGCTCGGCACCGACTTCGCCACCCCGCTGTGCGTGGCGCCCAGCGGCTATCACGGCCTGGCCCATCCGGACGGCGAGCTGGCCAGCGCGGCCGGGGCGGCCCGGGCGGGCGCGCTGTTCGTGCTCTCCACCCGCAGCACCAGGCGGATCGAGGACGTGGCGCGCACCGTGGCCGCCGAGGGCGGCACCTGGTGGTTCCAGGTCTACCTGATGCGCGACCGGGACCTGACCGCCGGGCTGGTGCGGCGGGCCGCCGCGGCGGGCGCCGCGGCGATGGTGCTGACGGCCGACACCCCGGTGGTCGGGCGCAAGCGGCGCGACTCCGACGATGGCGTGGCCAGCGACGAGGACTTCCTGGTCAACCTCGGCCCGCTGGACGACCTGGCCGCGGCCACCCAGGCGGACAACCTGTCCCTGGCCGACATCGGCTGGCTGGGCGAGATAGGCGGCGGGCTGCCGGTCGTGGTCAAGGGCGTGCT
>JASHUI010000153.1:0-10718 GCA_030040095.1 Streptosporangiaceae bacterium
GCGGGACTGCGCATCTCAGTCCTGGCGGGCGGACCGGATCCGGTTACGGCGGCTGCGCTGCCGGCGCAGCCGCGCCACAAGCACCGGGTCGAACTCGCTGGCCTCGGGCCGGTCGATCAGCGCGTTGAGAAGCTGGTAGTAGCGGGTCACCGGGACCCCGAACACCTCGAGGATCTCTTTCTCCTTCGCGCCGGGGAACCTCCACCAGCTCTGCTCGAACGCGAGGATGCGCTTGTCAAGCTCTGACAGCACCGCCATCGCGCCCTCCACACCCTCGGGCACTCAGTATCGCTCGCGGGCACGACGCCCCCCAACCCCTGCACGGAACTCGGCATTGCCCGGGAGGGAACGACCCACGCAAACCTTCCGAGACAGCCCCATAGCGGGCAGCCTCTATGCGCCACGTCTCCGGCGTCGTACGCTCACCGTTCGTGGCTTCCTTTGATTCCATCTCGTTCATGACGGATTATGGCCTGGAAGACGGGTTCGTGGCCGCCTGCCACGGCGTGGCCGCGCGGATCGCGCCGGCCGCCCGGATCATCGACATCACCCATCTGGTGCAGCCGGGAGACGTGCGGCGGGGCGCGGCCGTGCTGGCCCAGACCATCCCGTACCTGCCGCCAGCCGTGCACGTGGCCGTGGTCGACCCGGGGGTCGGCACGGCCCGCAGGGGGATCGCCGTCGAGGCCGGCGAGGGCGTCCTGGTCGGGCCGGACAACGGCCTGCTGTCCTGGGCGATCGCCGCGCTTGGCGGGGCCGGCCGGGTCGTCCAGCTCACCAACGGCGACCTGTGGCTGCACCCGGTCTCGCCGACGTTCCACGGGCGCGACATCTTCATGCCCGTGGCCGCGCACCTGGCCGCCGGGCAGGACCTGGCCTCGGCCGGGGACCGGATCGACGTGGCCGAGCTGGTCACGCTGCCCGCGCCGACCAGCAGGGTGCACGACGGCGAGGCCGAGGGCGAGGTCATGTCGGTGGACCGGTTCGGCAACGTGCAGCTGTCCATCGTCGCGGCCGATGTGGGCGAGCTCGGCATCGGCTACGGCTCCCCCCTGGTGGTCCGGGCCGGGCGACGCCAGCTCACGGTGCCGTTCCTGGAGACGTTCGCCGCCGTGGCCCCGGGCGAGATCGTGGCGTTCACCGACAGCGCGGGGCTGATCTCGCTGGCCGTCAACGCGGGCGACGCGGCTCAGCAGCTGGGCCTGCCGCCGGGCGCCCATGTCCGGCTGTCGGTGGCCCGGCCGTCCTGACCGGATGTGCTCAGACGGTACGTAACGGGCGCGCAGGTGGCAGAATGCGGGGGTAACCCCAGGGGGGGTTGCCGCAGGGAAGGAAAAAGGACGGCGTGCCGCTGAGGTTCCCCCGGCCGGTAACGGTCGCCGCAGCGATCGGCCTGGTCGCCGCGTGGTCCGTGCTGGCCGTAGCCCCGGCGCAGGCCGACCAGATCCGCCAGAGCGAATGGTGGCTCAGCGCCCTGCAGATCACGCAGGCGCAGCGGACCGCCACGGGCTCGGGCGTCACGATCGCGCTGCTGGACACCGGCGTCGACTCGTCCCAGCCGGACCTGGCCGGTTCGATCATCCCCGGCCAGCAGGACTTCACGCACTCCGGGGAGAAGCCGGGCAGCCAGTTCTACGGCGTCCACGGGACCGCGATGGCCAGCCTGATCGTCGGCCACGGGCACGGTCCTGGCGACAGCGAGGGCATCCTGGGAGTGGCCCCGGGCGCGCGGCTGCTGTCGGTGCGGGTCGGCCTGGACAGCGGGGACCCGCTGCTGACCGATTCGAGCGTCACGTCCATGCTGCCCGCCGCGATCGCCGCCGGGATCAGGTACGCGGTCAACAGCGGGGCGCAGGTCATCGACCTGCCGCTGGACCCGGGCCAGTCGCCGAACAACCTGGTGGCGTCCATGGCGCCGATCCCGGTGCCAAGCCCGGGCCAGCTGCCGTCCCCGCTCGTCCTGGCCCAGCAGGCCGCCGCGGGCGGCAGCGCCGCCGAGCAGTCGGCGGTCGCCTACGCGCTCAGCCGCGGGGTGGTCCTGGTCGCGCCGGCGGGCGACAACAACGCTCAGACCGACGCCCCGAACTTCCCGGCCGACTACCCCGGAGTGATCTCCGTCGGCGCGTTTGACACCAACATCATGAAGGCCCCGTTCAGCAGCCACCAGTCGTACGTGACGCTGACCGCCGCCGGCAGCGGCGTGACCGCCGCCGTCCCGGCGGGCTACACCCAGGTCAGCACCACCGCCGCGGCGAGCGCCATCGTCACCGGGATCGTGGCGCTGATCAAGTCGGTGTATCCCGAGCTCACGCCCGTTCAGGTCACCGAGGCCCTGACCAGCAGCACGGCCATCCGGCCGGCCGGGGGGATGCTGGACGGCTCCGGGCACGGGACGGCCGATGCCGCCAAGGCTCTGGCCGCGGCGGCCGCGATCGCCAAGCCGAGCCCGGTCCGGGCGGGGGCCGGGGCCGTCTCCCGGCAGCTGCCCGTCGCGCCGCCGGTTCCCTTCGTGGACCGGGGGCTCGGGACGAAGCTGGAGCGGGATGCGCAGATCTCGGGGGCACTGCTCGCGGTGCTGCTGCTGCCGATCGGGGTCTACCTGCTGATCCGGCGGCGGCGGGTGCGGTCAAGAAAGCTGGCTCGCGAGCTGGCTCGCGAGCGCGACCAGGCAGTCCGGCCGGCCTACGTGCCCGCCGGTGCCAGCCGGGGCGACCAGATGCTGGAGTACTTCGCCTCGTCCCCGGCTCAGCCGCTGTCCATGAGCAGCTCCGGCGCCGGGGCGCGCCCGGCAGCCGGCCGGGCCGGCACGCTCGGCGAGCCGGCCGACTCACGGCCCGCCGAGGATACCGCGCCGCGGCGCCTGGGCCAGATCGGACGGCTGCCGCTGACGCCGATGGCCCGGGCCAGCACGGTGCGACCGCCCAAGGTGTCCGGCACCCCGCCGTGGGAGCCGGCGCCCAAGCCGGACACCGAGCTTCCCTGGGCCACCAGCCAGTCGGCCGCCCTGGCCCGGCGCGCTCCGGTGATACCCGTGGCGCCGTTCTCGCCGCAGAACCTGCCCGCGCCCACGCCCAGCTCGCTCTGGGACGTTGCGGACGCCAGGTCCGGGCCCGCCGAGGGGCCGGGGATCGAGGTCGGCCAGCCCGCGGACGACGGGTCCGGGCCCGAAGCGAGCAGGCCGATCTACGTCTGGAATCCCAGCGCGAGCACCGAGACGTTCCCGAAGCTCGCCGGCGAAAGCGACTGACCGGTCCCGCCGGTCCCGCCGGTCTCGCCGCCTAGGGCTCCCCGCGGGCCGGCGCCGCCCCGTTGCGGGCCGCGGCGAGCTGTTCCTTGCGGACGGACGCGTAGACCGCCACGTACTCCTGCCCGGAAAGGGACTGAATGGATCGCATCACCTCGTCGGTGATCGCCCGGCGCTGCCGCGACGGCGAGGGCAGGTCGCGGTAGTGCTCGAAGGTCAGCGGCTCGCCGACGGTGATCTTGATCCTGGCGACCCGGGGAACCTTCTTCCCCGGCGGCAGCACCCGGTCGGTTCCCGACATGGCCACCGGTATCACCGGCACGCCCGAGTTGACCGCCAGCCAGCCGATGCCCACCCGCCCGCGGTACAGGCGCCCGTCCGGGGACCTGGTGCCCTCCGGGTAGATCCCGAACAGGCTGCCGCCCCGCAGCAGCCGCAGCGCCGCCTCCAGCATGTCCTGTCCGGCCCGCGCCTCGCTCCGGTTCACCGACAACTGATTGGTGGCCCGCATGTAGGCGCCCGCGGCCCGGTCGATCAGCCGGGTCCCGGTGAAGTACTCGGACTTGGCCGCGAACGTGACCGGCCGCTCCACCATCAGCGGCAGGAAGATCGAGTCCACGATCGACAGGTGGTTCGAGGCCAGGATGGCGCCGCCCGATGCCGGGATGTGCTCGGTGCCGACGATCTCCGGCCGCCACAGCAGCCGCAGGAACGGCCCGGCGAGCGCCCGCGACATCTGATACTGCACCCTGGCCTCCCACCGGTACGCTCCTGCGCGGCAGTCACAGGTTAGCCGCCGGCACGAGGCCTCCGTCTGCCCCGGTCGGCACCGTGATGCCGGCCGCGCCCGCCTTGGGCGGGGTTCCCGGCTTGCCGCGGCTGAGGTCTCGAGACCGATACCGGCATTTGGCTGACGACAATGGACGGCGGCGACTTCCGGATTTTCGGTGTTCCTCCCATATTGACCTAGGCCGGAGTCGAGCGGATAGTTGCAGTTGAGCTGAGCTGACGGCGTCCATACGGGGGCCTGCCAATGCTGATCAACAGCCGGCTTTCATCGTTCTTGATCTCCCGCTGGCGCGGTGACGATATCCAGGGACGCGCGGACAACGTCTCCCGACGCGCGACCTTCGCTCAGCGCTGCCGTTTCGCCAGCCTTTCTCGTGCACCCGCACACCACGGGGGTCATCGTCACTCGGCTACTGGCCGACAGCCTGGCCGAAACAAGGAGGCGTAGCAGCATGATTCCTGAACTGAAACCCGAACCCAACGGATGGCCGCCACCCCCGCCGCCACTCCATGCACGGATCCTCCTGACCGGCGGCCCGGCCAGCGTCTCGATCAACAACGGACAGAGCGTCGCGCTGCAATTCACGGTGGAGAGGATCGTGACCGAGGCGCCGGTCGCGCTCGGCGTGCTCGGGCTCCCGCCCGGCGTGACCGCGTCCTTTTCCCCGCCCTCGCTGCCCGCGGCGTCGGTCGTGCAGAAGTTCACCCTGACGCTTACGGCGGCGGCCAACGCTACTGCGGCCGTGGAGAACATGCGCGTGGAGGCCTCGGCCACGGGAGCCTTGCCGGCCTCAGAGGCGGTCATGGTGACCGTTGTCAGCCCGTATACCTTCATTCCGGGCGCGCCCATTCTCCAGATAGGGCCGAGCGGGGAGACGACGGCGTCCAGTCAGACGCCGGTGGTGCTGGCGGCATTCGGGCAGGCAGCGGTCCCGTTCAACCTCCAGTTCCTGGCGGGCGTCACCGGCACCGTCTCGTTCTCGTTCACCGGTGCCCCGGCGACGGAGGTAACGGCGCACTTCAGCCCGCTCACCCTGAGCGCCCCGCCCGCCCCCGGCTACGTGGCGGTCACCGCGACGCTCACGGCCGGCCCGAGCATCAGCCCCGCCTCGTTTTCGGTGACCTGCGAGGTTCTGGTGAACTCCGAACTCAGGGGATCGTTCGGCTTCCCCCTCCGGCTCGTGGCCCCGTTCGTGTCGTCCGTCTCGCCCCAGGCCGGCTCGGTTCCGGTCTTCGGGAGCCCGGGCACGTCGGTCGTCATCACCGGCGGCGGCTTCGGGCCCGGGACCACCGTGGCCTTCGGCGCGGACTCGCCCGTCGCGCCCGTGTCGGTCGCCGGGAACGGCACGTCCCTCGTGGTCCAGGTACCGGCCACCGCGGCCAGCGGCCAGGTGCAGGTCGTCTCGCCCGCGGGCCAGGCGTCGGGAGCGCCCGACTTCGCGGTCGACAACTACCGCAACACGCGCGGCTTCTCCTGGGGCAACAGCGACCAGTTCCAGGACCTGGTCGGGGGTTCGTACAGCGAGGCCGACGCGACCGCGCTGTTCGGCTCGTCGCAGACGATCATCTCGATCGGTATTTTCGGCATCAAGTTCTTCAACCCGCTGGTGGATGCCTTCCTGGCCATCGCCAATGCCCTGCTGGACTCGGGCGGGCAGTGCTTCGGCATGTCGCTGGGCAGCCTGCGGTTCGCCGCCGGGCAGATGAGCACGAGCGGCCTGCCGCTGCAGGCCGCGGATGCCGAGCCGAACGGGCCGGCCGGCCCCGACGCCTGGCTGCTGGCCGGCCCGCAGCTCGGGGACGGCAACAACGTGTCGCCGTCGCTGGCGACGTTCGTCCACCGCCAGCACCTGGCGCAGCTGAGCCAGGAGAGCATCAACAACTGGGTGGGCTTCCACGCCAGCGTCACGACGGCGGCGGGGCTGCGCGCCGCGCTGCAGCAGGCCTTCACCGCCGGCGGGGCGGCCGGCATGGGCGCCATCGTCGACCTCAACCCGTCCACCTCGGAAGGGCACGCTGTCGTCGCCTACGAGATCGTCGACACCGCAGACGGGGGATTCGATATTCTCCTCTACAACCCGAATGCGCCGTTCGACATGGGCCTGGCGGACCTGAGCATCCCACCCGGCCAGATCGAGAACGAGGACCAGGACCCGAACTACCGGGCCACTCAGGCCGCCCGCAGCGTCATCCACGTCATGAGCGACGGCAACTGGTCGGCAACGTTGAACGTCTCCGGGCCGCCCACCTGGACCGGCGGCATCTTCAACCTCACGGTGGTCCCCTGGAACACCATTCCGCCGACGCCGACGATCCCGTGGCTCGAGATCGCCGCCGCGGGCGCCCTGGCCGCGGCGGTCATCTGGATCGTGACCGGGGACGCCGCGGTGAGCCAGGTGAGCGACGGCCAGGGCCACCTGCTGCTGGCCGGAGGCCAGTGGAACACCGACCCGGCCACGATGCTGCCGGGCGTGCGGCCGCTGCCGGCCTTCGGCGGCCTCGGCAAGACCCTGCCACCGGCCTTCGCCAGCATCAGCCAGGCCACGCTGATCCACACCATCACCGGGCAGGCGGAGGGCAGCTACGACCTGCTCTGGATCGGAAACGGGTACAGCGTGGCCGCGACCGGGGTGGCAACGGCGCCCGGGTCCGCGGACACCGTGCAGATGACGGCCGGCGGGATCAGCGTCACCCCGGCCGAGGCCAAGACGGTCAGCGTGACCGTGACCGGCATAGGGAGCGCGAGCGGCCTGCCGCGCACGGCCGCGCTCCAGGCGGGCGCGTCGGCGGGCGCTCTCCTCGGCCTTTCGTTCGACCCTTCAGGAGAGACGTTCAGCTACGTCAACGCCGGCGCCGCGGCGAGCTACTCGCTCGAGCTGTCCACGATCGACACCGCGGGTCAGCCGGTCAGCTTCGCCGCCCCGGCCCCGGCGGCCGGGAACGGAGACAGGCTGACGTTCAAGCCGGACTGGAATCAGCCAGGCGCAGGAACCGGGATCATCACCGTCCGGTCGCCGGGGGGCGAGGTGACCAACCTGCCGTTGTAGGAACCCGGCCCGGCGTTCGGGTCCAGCCTGCACCGGCCGGCGGGCGCCAGGCTCGCCGTCCCGGCCCCGAGTTGATGCCCTGGCCGGGGGCGCGATGGCAGACTGCGGCCATGGACGCCGGGCTGCGGGTACATGAGGGCGGCAGGGGGGAGCCGCTTCTGCTGTTGCTGCACGGCCTGGGCGCTACCGGCGACGTGTGGCGTGGGTGGCGGCCCCTGCTCGCCGCGCGGTGGCCGGGGCGCTGGATCGCGCCGGACCTGCCCGGTCATGGCGGCTCCCCGCCGCTGGCCGGGTATACCTTCGACGGCCTCGCCGCCGCGGTCGCCAGCGTCGTGCCGCCCGGTGCCCCGACCGTCGTGCTCGGACATTCGCTGGGCGGCGTGGTCGGCCTGGCCCTGGCCGGCGACCTGCCTTCCGGGGCGGTCCGGGCCGTCATCGGCCTGGGCATCAAGGTCGTCTGGACCGACGAGGACCTGGACCGGGCCCGGGCCGCTGCTCGCCGGCCCGCGGCCTGGTTCGACTCACGTGACGATGCGGCGGCGCGCTACCTGAGGGTGTCCGGACTGGCCGGCCTCGTGACGGCCGGTGACCCGGCCGTGGACGCCGGACTGCGGGAGCGGGAGGGGCGATGGGGGCTGGCCATGGACCCAGGTGCGTTCGCCGTCGGGGCGCCGGACATGGCGCAACTGGTGGCGCGATCGCAGGCCCCGGTGACCCTGGCCCGCGGGGAGCACGATCCGATGAACACCGACGAGCAGCTGGCCCGCCTGGGCGTCCCGGCGGTCACGCTCCCGGGCCTGGGTCACAGCGCCCACGTCGAGAGCCCGGAACTGTCGATCACTCTCCTCGACCCGCATCGGCCGCCGGCCAGCCGCTGAACCACGGCGCGCCGGCGCCCAAGGCGAGTGAACGTCAGCGCTCGGCCACGAAGGCGGTCGCCTCGATCTCCACCAGCTGGTCCGGGTAACCGAGGACCGTCACGCCGAGCAGCGTGCTCGGCGCATCGTGATCGCCAAAGGCGCGGGCGACCTCGTTCCACGCGGTGACCAGATCGTGGCGATCGCTGCTGGCGACGTAGACCGTGGTCTTGAGCACATCGCGCAGCGTCGCGCCGGACTCCTCCAGCGCCACCCGGAGGTTCTCCAGCGCCTGACGCGCCTGCCCGGGGATGTCGCCCGGCGCGACGACCCTGCCCTCCCGGTCGAGGGGACACGCGCCGGCGGTAAAGACCAGGCCGGTCCCGGCGGCGGTCGCCGAGTAGGCGTAAGGCGCCCCCGGAAAGAGCCGGCTGGTGCGGACAAGTTCTGCGGGCATGATCAGCAGTCTGTCACGGTCACCGGGGCGAGCTGGATTCTTCCCGGTCCCGCCCGAGGGCAGGACCACTCAGGACGTCGGGTGACGGGTCAGGTGACACCTCACGGCACGGTTACCAGGTGCTGGCCTGGGTAACAACTGAGCCGTTGGCAGTGGGCCGCACACACGATCGCAGCGAACAGGGGGCAGAGCATGCCAACGACGCAGGACATCAGCCGGGCGGTCAGGGCAGAACTGGACTTCGACCCGCTCATCGATCCGGTGAACATAACCGTGAAGAGCATGAACGGCGACGTGGCGCTCAACGGCACGGTGCCCAGCTACCCGCAGTATCTGGAAGCGGCGGCTGCCGCCCGGCGGGTCTACGGCGTGACCGGCGTGCACAACCACCTCGCCGTCGTGCTGCCGGCCGCCGACGTCCGCGACGATGCGGTGCTGGCCCGGACGGCCAACGACGCGCTCGACCTGGGCATCAATGTCCCCACCGACGTCGAGGCCAGCGTCACCAACGGCAACGTCTGGCTAACCGGGACGGTGAGCTATGGCTTCGAGCGGGTCGCCGCCGAGGACATCATCGCCGGGCTGACCGGCGTCCGCGGGATCACCGACGACATCGTGGTCTACAACGACGCGGAAGCGGCCGACGTGACCGGGCTGGTGCAGGGCGCACTCGACCGGTACGCGCTGATCTCCGACGACAGCGAGGTCACCATCGACGCCAGCGACGGGAGCATCACGCTGAGCGGGCATGTCCGGACCTGGGCCGAGCACGACGCGGCCATTGACGCCGCCTGGATGGGCACGGGTGTGTCGGATGTCCGCGACGACCTGGTGGTCACCGGCTGAGCGCCTCGGGCGCGACCGGGAGGTCGCGACTCCAATGTGCAGGTGGGGGTTATCAGAATGGGAACGGCAGCAGCGACATGGCAGCCGCACGAAGAGCATGGTCGTCTCACGACGCGAAGCGACTTGCCCGACACGGTCTTCGCGTTTCCCCGGCAGCGCAAAGAGCCGCTGACCGATGCCGAGCACGTGCGGAACGCGGTCGCGCGCTTCGATCAGGTTACCGGCGCCTCGGATGCCGACCGCGCCCTGGCGTTCGCGAACATCGAGAAGGCCGCGCGCTACTACGACGTCGATCTTTCTGAGATCGAGTGGCAAGATCTCGGCGTGCATCCGCAGCCGAATCGCGAGGAGAGCGCGAGGAAGGGCGCGGAAACGCGCATGCGTACCGGGGAAGCCGAGGAAGCGGCGCGCAAGGGCGCGGCGACTCGAGAACGGCTCGGCATCGCCGAGGAAGCAGCCAAGAAGGCCGCAGCGACCCGCCGTCGTGAGCGCGAGGAGCGAGAAGGTCACCCAGAAGCTTGACCTGCCGCACCTGGGCCGCAAGCGGCCTGAGCATGCCAGCGCATGCCGCAGTCCATGCCAGCGATGACGTTCACGCGGCCGCCAGATGCCTGCCGGGCTCTATCCAGAAGTCGCCACACTAGCCGCCGTCCCGTTCAAGCACACGACTGGGCACCCCGGCGAGATCGGCCGCGCAGGCGCCGGCCGCATCGAAGTAGATCAGCGTGCACAGCTGCGGCTCACCCGCGGCCCGCATGCGCGCATTGGCGGCGGCCGGGCCGGACACGTAGCCCTGAGGGCTAGCTCGAAGCCAGCCGCCGAGGGCATCGGTGACGCCGGGCGGCCACCAGCCGCATCTCCACCACCGTACAAGTATCTTGACATCCCATTTATTTTATCAGCTTCCGTTTTGATTCGACTGCACAAAATCGACGGTTGAACAACCAGCACGCCAGGCAGGGCGGCTGCAGGTAGCTGCGGCCGTGCTCTCGCGACAAGCCCGACGCGTTCAGCGCCCGGCATCCAGCTGTTTGAACGAACGATGTCGTACCGATGAATTTCACATGTTGCATGATGTGTGACCCATTGCGCGTTGGATCGTTGCCCATTCAGATAGAGCCAATGATGGCTGGATCCAGCTGATGTTCCGGACATGGGAAAGGGACACAAGTGATTGCGCCTCTGGCAATGGTAATTCGGTGTACCGGAAGAGGTTCAATCCCTGCGGGGGCGGGCGGGACTGGTTCTAGAGCAGGTTGCGCTTCGCTGCGGCGGGGCGCCGTCCGGAGGAAGTGCGTGATGACGGTTGTGCGAGGTTGGCGTGGGCGGGTCCGGGCGGTGGTGGCCGGCGTGATGGCGGTGGTGCTGGTGCCCGCGCTGTCGGCTGCGGGGGCGGCGCCCGCAGCTGCGCCGTCGTCGTCGGCGGCGGCGGTTGTGCGGGGGCTGGTGCCGAATCGTCTGCGGGAGGTGGCGGGGCA
>JASHUI010000154.1:0-4780 GCA_030040095.1 Streptosporangiaceae bacterium
CACATCACTTGAACGGCGCGGCCGGTGCACCTCACCGGCCTGCGAAAGCACCCTGGCCAGCGGCGGGCCCGGAATGCAGGCACCGCGGCGCCGCGGCCGGGCGGGCCGCCCGCACGCCCGCCGAAAATCGGGGCGTCAGCCGGGCAGGCCGTGGCGGCTGCGTCGTATTCAACTACCGGGCGAAGAATGGCATCGAACGGCGTTGGCCGCCACTGCTAGCAGGCGCGGGGTGAGGGGTCAGGGCGGCCTCCCGCGTGGTTAGGAGACAAATGAATACTGAGGTAGGATCCGCGAATGGAGAGACCATGAACGGGTCACGGAACGGTCGCGCCGAGCGGATCATAGTAATCTCGATAATGAAATCGGGGACGCACCTTATCAAGGAGCTCGTGACGGCGCTCGGCTACGGCGTCTACGGCAATGTACGGGCGACGCCAGAGAGCAAGCCCCGGCTCGATACCGATACCCGCTGGCGCATAGCCGCCATGGTCTACGACCCCGATCAGCTGGCCGGCATGAAGTCGCAGCCCGAGTCCGTTTTCCTGGATGCGACCGACCGGGCCTGGGAGGCGCTGGCCTGGTCGTGGCAACTGCGGTTCGGCATGCCGCTGATCCCGATGTACAGTACCGAGCTCATTAACACGGGACTGGTCAGGAAGGCTTGCCACCGCACGGCGGGCTCGAGGTTCGCCGAGACTCCCGCCAGGGTCTGCTGGATGTTTCACGAATTCGACATAAGAAAAATTGACGGCGCCTTCCTCCAGGAGTGGATGGAGACCGGCGAGCCGCGCATCATCTTCAATTATCGCGACCCTCGCGACACGATTTTGTCGCTCGTCAACTATCTTTGCGGACGGACCAGGGAAGGCATCAGCTCCGTGAGCTACCTCCCGGTATTCGGGCGCCTACTGCTGGCCAAGGAGAGCCTGGAGGAGCGACTGACCTACGCCCTGACCGACGACTCCTTCCCGTGCCAGGCGAGCCAGTTCAAGAGCATGCTCTGGCTGCTGCATCATCCGGACGTGTGTAATACCTCATTCGAGGAGCTTGTCGGGCCCAACGGCGGCGGATCCGTGCAATCGCAACTGCGCGCCACGCAGCGGCTGATCGACTTCCTTGGCGTGACCGATTGCTCGGCTGAAGAGGTCGTCGGCAACCTGTTCAACCGCAATGCCTTCTCGTTTTTCCAAGGCCAGATCGGCGGCTGGCGTAAGGCCTTCACGCAGGAGCAGTGCCGCCTTGCCGACGATCGATTTAGTGAGATACTGTCCCTGTACGGATATGTATAAATACTTATATATCCGTACGTGCCAGCGTGCCTGCGCCCCATGGAGACCGAGGCGGACTTCGTGACCAGGGCCGCCGAGAGCCGCTCCTTGCCGCTGCTACCCGACGGAGGCCGTTGTTGGCAGATCACATCGGCAGCGACGTAGCACTGGCCGCGCAGATGAGGCGGCTGATCTACGGGCAGCTGCTCAGCCGGGCGCTGTGCGCGGTGGCCGAGCTGGGCATACCGGACACGCTGGCCGACGGTCCGCGGACGGCCGAGTACCTGGCCGCGCGCTCCGGCGCGCACCCGCGGGCCCTGCGCCAGCTCCTGCGCGCCCTGGTCACCTTCGGCGTCTTCGTCCAGCACGAGGACGGCACGTTCGGCCTCACGGCGCTCGGCGCCACCCTGCGCACCGACGCGGTCGCCTCGGCGCTGCCGACCGCGCTGCTGGTCGGAGCGGAGATAGGCCACGCCTGGAACGACTTCCTGTCGACGATACGCACCGAGCGGCCCGCGTTCGAGAACGTCTTCGGCACCGGCTTTTTCGCCTACCTGGAATCGAACCCGCAGCTGCGGGCCACGTTCGACCTGTCGCAGGCCGCGTGGCTCGCGCTGGATCTCGAGGAGATCCTGCACCACGCCGACCTCTCGAACCGCAGGGTCGTGGTCGACGTGGGCGGCGGCGACGGCGCCCTCCTCGAGCACCTGCTGACCAGGTATCCGCACGCCCACGGCGTCCTGATCGACCTGCCCACGGCCGCCGAGCGGGCGCACGAGCGGCTGACCATCGCCGGGCTGTCCGGGCGTTTCGAGATCTGCCCCGGCGACTTCTGCGAGGCGGTTCCCGCGGGCGGCGACCTCTACGTGCTCCGGCAGATCATGCACGATCTGACCGACGAGCGCTGCCGGATGCTGCTGGCGGCGTGCCGGACGGCGATGGCCGAGAACTCGGCCCTGATCATCATCGACCTGGTGACCGACGAGCGCACCGAGGGCGACCGCGACGCCGACATGACCAGCCTCATGGACCTGTACATGATGTCGCTGTTCGGCACCCGGGAGCGCACCAGCCTGGAGTTCGACGGGCTGCTGGCCGCGGCGGGCTTCGCGGTGCGCGGCGTCACCCGTCTGTCCAGCCAGATGGTGGCGATCGAGGCGCTGCCGGGCGTGGCGGGCCTGCCCGGCGGAAGCAGCAGCTGCCAGGCGCTGCTGGGCAGCTAACTCAGGCCGCCCCGGTCAGCCGGCCGATGAGCTCGTGCGCGGGCTCGGCCGCCAGGCCCGCCGCGGCGGCCTCGCAGTAACGTCCGCCGCCGGGCTCGCCGCCCGAGCCGGATATCAGGTACGGCACCGGCGCGTCGGTGTGCGTGCGCAGCCTGACCGGCGTGGCGTGATCGGGCAGGAACAGCAGCCGCCACCGGCCCATCAGGTCCAGCCCGTCGACCAGGCCACGCAGCAACAGCCGGTCCCACGCGGCCAGGCTGTGCACCTTCTGCGCCGCGTCTCCGGCATGGCCGGCCTCGTCGGTGGCGGCGACGTGCACGATGACCAGGTCGGCGCCGTCGGCGAGCGCGGCGAGGGCCGCGTCGCGCTTGGCCGCGTAATCGGTGTCGTACCAGCCGGTCGCGCCCGGAACGTCGACGACCGTCATCCCGGTCAGCGTGCCCAGCCCGCGGACCACGTTCACCGCGGCCACCACCGCGCCCGCCACCCCGTGCCGGGCGGCGAACTCCGGCAGCCGGGGCGGCCGTCCCTGGCTCCACGGCCAGACCTGAGTGGCCGCGATCGGCGCCTCGGCCAGCACCGCGCGCGACGCCCGCATGATCTCGGAGAGTTTGTCGGCACTCGGGCCGGCCGGCCCGACGGCGGCCTGGCCGAGCAGGTCATGCGGGGGGACGCAGACCGCGTCGGCCCAGTCGGCCGGACAGGTCATGATGTGGCGGTAGCCCTGCCCGAGGTAGAAGGCCACCTCACCGCCGACCGTGACGTTCAGGGCCGCTATGACGTCCGCCGCCTGGG
This sequence comes from Streptosporangiaceae bacterium, assembly GCA_030040095.1. GTDB lineage: Bacteria > Actinomycetota > Actinomycetes > Streptosporangiales > Streptosporangiaceae > JASHPR01. The sequence continues at coordinate 3,287 of JASHUI010000154.1, forward strand.
CCTGCGACGGGCGCCCCCCGGTGAAGTCGAGCATGGTGCCGCCGGGGGACACGGTGACGAGGTTGACGCGGAACGCGACCTGGCCCGGGGACAGGCCGACCCCGAGCGCCGCCGCTTCCAGCGGCGCGCGACCGGTATAAAAGACCAGCGGATCGTAGCCGAAGATGGCCATGTTCCCGACGCTGCTGCACTTGGGATAGCCGTCCGGTATGGTCCGGGCCCGGCCGATCGTGCCGCGGGCGGCCAGCCGGGCCAGCGTGGGCATGGGCGCGACCTCCAGCGGGGTGCGCCCGCCCAGCTCTGGTATCGGATCGTCGGCGCAGCCGTCCGCGATGCACACCGCGTACCTGGTCCGGGATGTCATGATCACCTGATTTCGAGGGCGGCTACCTGGTCGAGGTAATTCCAGTTCTTCCACCCGGCGTCGCCCGATATCACCACGATCCCGTCATCCAGCCCGAGGTCGTCGGCCAGGCCCAGGGCGGCCCAGGTCACCGCGCCGGTCTGCGGCCCGCAGAACATGCCGTGCCCGGAGAGCACGGCAAGCTGCCGCATGACCTCGTCCCCGGTGGTGCGGACGGTGAAATGGAACGCGTCGGTCCGCCTGGCCTCGGCCAGGAACGGGCTGACATAGTCGCCGTCGTCAAAGGCGCCTACCCCGGGAAAGCGGGATCCCGACGCCGAGCAGACCGCGGCCAGCAGCACGTCCGGGCGCACGCTGCTGACCGCGCGGGACACCCCGGCCATGGTCCCGCCGGAGCCCAGCGATCCGACGATGAGCCGCAGGCCGGGCAGGTCGCGCAGGATCTCCGCGCCCGTACCCGACTCGTGGGCGCGAGGATTGTCCCAGTTGTGCAGCTGGTCAAGGAAGCAATACTTGTCGCCGCCGGGCATTTCGAGCATCGCGCGGCACTTACGGTTGCCGTCAAAAGTGAACGGGCCGAAATCGTTGTCGACGAGACGTCCGCCGAAATGCCCGATGAACCGGCGCTTATCCGCGGTCAGCGTGTCATTGCACACCACGGTGACCCCGACCCCGAGCGCATGGCCGAACATCGCCAGCGCGCACGCCATATTGCCGCTCGACGCGTCCAGCAGGGTATCGCCGGGGCGCAGCGCACCGGCTTCGATCCGGCCCAGGATCATCGTCACCGCCGCCCGGTCCTTGACGCTCCCGCTGGGATTGGCGCCTTCGAGTTTGACGTGCAATCGCACGCGACGCCCCGCGGGAGTCGGCAGTTCTATCGGCAGCATTGGCGTGTTGCCCACCAGCGAGAATACGGCAGGAAGTGGCTCGGGCCATTTTCCGCTTGTCACGCCATCCGAGACTTTAAACGGTCGAGAAGACAGTATCGACACCCCCGGGCGAGGCAATTTACAGCATAATGCCGCGATCACCCGGTTGATGTCGAGTGACGCGGAAGGCCGGCGGACGGTCGGGCGGTGGCCGCGCCCCGGCCCGTCGCCGGCCGCCGGCACCGGGCGATCTCGGCG
>JASHUI010000013.1:0-7124 GCA_030040095.1 Streptosporangiaceae bacterium
CGGCCGCGCGGTCAGCCCCCGGGTCCGGGCCCTGGTGGTGCCCGGCTCCGCGCGGGTCAAGGCCGAGGCCGAGGCCGAGGGGCTTGACAAGGCCTTCACCGAGGCCGGGTTCGAGTGGCGGTCGGCCGGATGCTCGATGTGCCTTGGCATGAACGGCGACATCCTGGCTCCCGGCGAGCGGTCGGCGTCGACGAGCAACCGCAACTTCGAGGGGCGCCAGGGCCCTGGCGGCCGCACCCACCTGGTGTCGCCCGCCGTGGCGGCGGCCACCGCCGTCGCCGGACATTTCACGCTGCCAGGAGATCTCTAACATGCCCGGAATTCACCGCATAACAGGCGGCGCGCTGGCCCTTGACCGCCGCGACGTCGACACCGACCAGATCATCCCGGCGTCCTGGCTCAAGCGGGTCGAGCGCACCGGGTTCGGCGCCGGGCTGTTCGGCGCCTGGCGCGAGGACCCGGCCTTCGTGCTGAACCGCCCGGGCGCGTCTGAGGCGAAGATCCTGATCGCCGGGTCGAACTTCGGCTGCGGCTCGTCGCGCGAGCACGCGGTCTGGGCGCTTCAGGACTTCGGCTTCCAGGCCGTCGTGGCGCCGAGCTTCGGCGACATCTTCCGCAACAACAGCGTCGCCGCCGGGCTGGTCCCGGCCGTGGTCAGCGAGGAGTCCGCGGAGCGCCTGTTCGCCGCGCTGGCCGCCGACGCCGGCGCCGAGGTGGTCGTGGACGTCGTCGACCGCACCGTGGCCGCGCCGTCGGCCCGGCTGCTCGAGCCGTTCGAGCTCGCCGACTACGCCCGGTGGCGGCTGCTGGAGGGGCTGGACGACATCGCGCTGACGCTGCGGCATGACCAGGAGATCAGCGCGTTCGAGGCCCGCCGTCCGGCGTGGCTGCCCGGCCTGGCCGGGTCCGCCTAGCCGATCGCGCGGCCGGGCCCTGGACCCGAGTTGACGGCGCGAGTTCACCCGGACGACGCCACCTCTGGGCCAGACATCTATAGTGTTATCCTGTTCGCTGATACAACCGGACGGAGAAAGCAGCAATGCGTCTCGATCAGTTCCTGGTACTCCTTATCACCTAGCGCGAGCCCGCACGCAGGGCTCGCGCTAACCTCCTACGCCGCGGACGGCGAGGAGGTTTTTTGTTGGATCTCGCGGCTGAAAATCGAAGGAGCAAACACGTGGAGCTGACCGGAGCCCAGGCGCTGGTGCGCAGTCTCGAGCAGCAGGGCGTCGACGTGGTTTTCGGACTTCCGGGCGGCGCGATACTCCCCGCCTACGACCCGCTGCGCTCGTCCACGCTGCGGCACGTCCTGGTCCGGCACGAGCAGGGCGCGGGGCACGCCGCCTCGGGCTATGCCTGGGCCACCGGGCGGACCGGCGTCTGCATCGCCACCAGCGGCCCCGGCGCGACCAACCTGGTCACCGCGCTGGCCGACGCCTACATGGACTCGGTGCCGGTGGTCGCGGTCACCGGGCAGGTGCCCAGCGCGCTGATCGGCACCGACGCCTTCCAGGAGGCCGACATCACCGGGATCACGCTCCCGGTCACCAAGCACAACGAGCTGGTCACCCGGGCCGAGCGGATCCCGGCCGCGATCGCCGAGGCCTTCCACATCGCCTCGACCGGTCGCCCGGGCCCGGTGCTCGTCGACGTGCCCAAGGACATCATGCAGGCCACGATGACCTGGGGAGCCTGGCCTCCGGTCATGGAGTTGCCCGGGTACCGGGTGCCGCCTGGCCCGGACCTGGCCCTGATCCGCGAGGCCGCGGCGCTGCTGCGGCGGGCCAGGCGGCCGGTGCTGTACGTCGGCGGCGGCGTGATCAAGGCGGGCGCCCACGCCGAGCTGCTGGCCCTGGCCGAGCTGGCCCAGGCGCCGGTCACGACCACGCTGATGGCGAGGGGCGCGTTCCCCGATCCCCATCCGCTGGCGCTCGGCATGCCCGGCATGCACGGCTGCTACACGGCCGTGGCCGCGCTGCAGGAGGCCGACCTGCTGGTCGCCCTGGGGGCGCGGTTCGACGATCGGGTGACCGGGCGGCTGGCCGACTTCGCCCCGCGCGCGAAGGTGGTGCACGCCGACATCGACCCGGCCGAGATCGGCAAGAACCGGGCGCCGGACGTCCCGATTGTCGGCGATGTCCGGGCCACCGTGGCCGGGCTGACGCAGAGCCTGGCCGCCCTGATCGCGCAGGACGGGCCGACCGACACCGCGGCCTGGCTGGCCTGCATCGACGGCTGGAAGCGGCGGTTCCCGCTGCGCTACACCCAGGAGCCGGACGGGCCGCTGAAGCCGCAGCACGTGGTGGAGCGGCTGTCCGCGCTGACCGGCGGCGAGGCGATCGTGGTGGCCGGCGTCGGGCAGCACCAGATGCACGCGGCGCAGCACTTCTCGTTCACCCGGCCGCGCAGCTGGATCAACTCCGGCGGCCTGGGCACCATGGGCTTCGCGGTCCCCGCCGCCATGGGCGCGCAGGTGGGCAGGCCGGGCGAGCCGGTGGTCGCGATCGACGGCGACGGCTGCTTCCAGATGACCGCCCAGGAGCTGGCCACCTGCGCGATCGAGCGCCTGCCGATCAAGGTGCTGATCTTCAACAACGGCTTCCTCGGCATGGTCCGGCAGTGGCAGGAGCTGTTCTACGAGGAGCGGTACTCGGAGGTGGAGCTGGGCACCGCGATCCCGGACTACGTGAAGCTGGCCGAGGCCTACGGCTGCCTGGGCCTGCGCTGCGAGCGGGCCGACGACGTCGACGCGGTGCTGGACAAGGCGCTGGCCACGACCGACGTGCCCACGGTGGTGGACTTCCGGGTGCACGACCGCGAGGGCGTGTTCCCGATGGTGCCGGCCGGCCGTCCGAACGACGAGATCTCGCTCGGGCCCGAGTTCAGCCCCGAGGAGCAGCAGGCCGCGACCAGGCGTGAGATGGTCCTGCACGCCGGCCCGGCCAGGAGCGGGGAGGCGCGGGCGCGATGAGTACCCACACGCTGTCGGTGCTGGTCGAGAACAAGCCAGGGGTGCTGGCCCACGTCGCGGGCCTGTTCTCCCGGCGCGCGTTCAACATCTCCTCGCTGGCCGTCGGTCCCACCGAGGACGAGCGGGTGAGCCGGATGACGATCGTGGTGGACGGCGCGTCGACCCCGGTGGAGCAGGTGGCCAAGCAGCTGGACAAGCTGGTCCGGGTGCTGAAGGTGGTCGAGCTTGACGACCACGCCGCGGTGGAACGCGAGCTCGCGCTGATCAAGGTCAGGATCGAGCCCGCGCTGCGCGGCGAGCTGCTCGAGGTGGCCACCGTGTTCCAGGCCAAGGTCGTGGACATGAGCCCCGAGACGGTGATGCTCGAGGCCACGAGCAGCCCGGGCAAGCTCGACTCGCTGCTGCAGAACCTGGAGCGCTACGGCACGTGCGAGCTGGTGCGCACCGGGCGGATCGCCATGGCCCGCGGCGGCGGCACGATCACCGATCACGGCCCGGCGGCGCTCGCCGAGGCCGTCTGACCCAGACCCGACACCCTGACTGAACCGCTGAGAGGACACCTGTACCCATGGCCACCGTCTACTACGACACCGATGCCGACCTCGGAGTGATCCAGGGCCGCAAGATCGCCGTGCTCGGCTACGGCTCGCAGGGCCACGCCCACGCGCTGAGCCTGCGCGACTCCGGCTGCGAGGTCCGGGTCGGCCTGCCCGAGGGCTCGAAGTCCCGGCCGCGCGCCGAGGCCGAGGGCCTCACCGTGACCACGCCCGCCGACGCCTGCGCCTGGGCGGACGTGATCATGGTTCTGACCCCGGACACCGGGCAGCGCAAGCTCTACGCCGAGGCGATCGGGCCGAACCTGCGGCCCGGCGACGCGCTGTTCTTCGCGCACGGGTTCAACATCCACTTCGGCTACATCACCCCGCCGGCCGACGTCGACGTGGCCATGGTGGCGCCCAAGGCGCCCGGGCACCTGGTGCGCCGTCAGTTCGAGGCGGGCCAGGGCACCCCGGTGCTGGTGGCCGTGGCCCAGGATGCCACCGGCAAGGCCTGGGACCTGGCCCTCTCCTACGCCTGCGGGATCGGCGGGACCAAGGCCGGGGCCCTGGTCACCACGTTCCAGGAGGAGACCGAGAGCGACCTGTTCGGCGAGCAGGCGGTGCTCTGCGGGGGAGTGACCGCCCTGGTCAACGCGGGGTTCGAGACCCTGGTCTCGGCCGGCTACCAGCCCGAGGTCGCCTACTTCGAGTGCCTGCACGAGCTGAAGCTGATCGTCGACCTGATGTACGAGGGCGGCATGAAGTGGATGCGCTACTCGGTCAGCGACACCGCCGAGTACGGCGACCTGACCCGCGGGGAGCGGGTCATCGGGGCGCCCGCCAGGCAGGCCATGGCCAAGCTGCTGGCCGACATCAGGTCCGGCGAGTTCGCCCGGGAGTGGATCGCCGAGGACGACGCCGGGCGGCCCAACTTCGAGCGGCTCCGCGCCGCCGCGAACAGCGGCCAGATCGAGGCCGTCGGCCGCCCCCTGCGTCAGATGATGAGCTGGCTCGACGCGCCCACCGACAGGGACGAAGCCGACGGAGCGCAGGCATGACGACGGTGAGCCGCGGCTACACGATCGCGCACCTGCCCGGGGACGGGATCGGCCCCGAGGTCACCGAGGTGGCGCGGGACTGCGTCGACGCGGTCGCGCTCTCCCGCGGGTTCGCGGTCGAGTGGCGGTCCTTGCCGCTGGGCGCCCGGCACTACCTGGCCACGGGCGAGGTACTGCCCGGCTCGGTCCTCGACGAGCTGCGCAAGGTGGACGCGGTCCTGCTCGGCGCGGTCGGCAGCCCGGAAGTGCCGCCCGGGGTGCTCGAGCGCGGGCTGCTGCTGCGGCTGCGGTCCGAGCTCGACCTCTACGTCAACCTGCGGCCGTCCAAACTGCGCCCGGGGGTGACCGCCGCCGTCGCCGGGCGCGATCCCGGCGAGCTGGACTTCGTGATCGTCCGCGAGAACACCGAGGGCCTGTACGCGGGCGCCGGGGGGATCGTGCACCGCGGCACCGCGTTCGAGAGCGCCACCGAGGAATCGCTGAACACCAGGGCCGGCGTGGAGCGCTGCGTGCGGTACGCGGCCGAGCTGGCCTCGCGGCGGCGCGGCGGGCTGACCCTGGTGCACAAGACCAACGTGCTGACGCACGCCGGCGACCTGTGGCAGCGGGTGGCGGCCGAGGTGGCCGCCGAGGCGGGGCTCACGCTGGAGTACGCGCACGTCGACGCCGCCTGCCTGTACCTGGTCGACGACCCGGGCCGGTTCGACGTCATCGTCACCGACAACCTGTTCGGCGACATCCTCAGCGACCTGGGCGCCGCGCTCACCGGCGGGCTCGGGGTGGCGCCGAGCGGCAACCTCAATCCCGACCGCACCGGCCCGTCGGTCTTCGAGCCGGTGCACGGGTCGGCTCCGGACATCGCGGGCACCGGCCGGGCCAACCCGGTCGGCGCGGTGCTGTCCGCGTCGCTGATGCTGGACCATCTCGGGGAGCCCGACGCGGCCGCCGACCTCGACGCCGCCGTGTCGTCCGTGCTCGGCGCGGGCGCGCCGGACACCACCCCCGGATGGGAAGACGCGCTGATGGCCGCGCTCAGCGCAAGGCTGGCTCGATGAGCGCGGGCGGGCCGGGGGAGCTCTCCGCGGCGAAGGTAGAGATCTACGACACCACCTTGCGCGACGGCTCGCAGCAGGTCGGCCTGGACCTCACGGTGGCCGACAAGCTGCGGGTGGCCGCGGCCCTGGACGCGCTCGGCGTCGACGTGGTGGAGGGCGGCTGGCCGGGCTCGAACCCCAAGGATGCCGAGTTCTTCGCCCGGGCCAGCGAGCTGGAGTGGAAGAACGCCCGGCTCGCGGCGTTCGGCGCCACCCGGCCGCCGCGCCGCGGCGTGGACGACGACGCGAACCTGGCCGCGCTGCTGGCCGCGCAGACGCCGATCGTGACCCTGGTCGGCAAGGCCTGGACCCTGCACGTGGACGAGGCGCTGCGCACCACGCGGGAAGAGAACCTGGCCATGGTGGCCGACTCGGTGGCCTACATGGCGGCCGCCGGGCGCCGGGTGGTGTTCGACGCCGAGCACTTCTTCGACGGGTACCGGGCCGATCGCGGCTACGCCCTCGCCGTGCTCGACGCCGCGATAGCGGCGGGCGCCGACACGCTGGCGCTGTGCGACACCAACGGCGGCACGCTGCCCGACGACGCGGCCCGGGTGGTCGCCGAGGTCGCGGCGTCGGTCGGGTCCCACTGCCGGGTCGGCGTGCACTTCCACAACGACTCGGCGTGCGCCGTGGCCAATTCCGTGGTGGCCGTGTCCGGCGGGGCGCTGCACGTGCAGGGCGCCGCGAACGGCTACGGCGAGCGCTGCGGCAACGCCGACCTGTTCGCGATCATCGCCGGCCTGGAGCTGAAGCGGGGCCACGAGCTGCTGCCGCCGGGACGCCTGGCCGAGCTGGCGTCGACGGCCAGGACCATCGCCGAGTTCGCCAACCTGCCGCTGGCCGCGCGGCAGCCCTACGTCGGCTCGTCGGCGTTCACCACCAAGGCGGGCCTGCATGCCTCGGCGATCGCCCGGCGCCCGGACGCGTACGCGCACATCGACCCCGGCGCGGTCGGCAACCAGCAGCAGGTCCTGGTCAGCGAGCTGGCCGGGCGCAGCAACGTGCTGGCCAAGGCGGCCGAGCTCGGCCTCGAGCTGTCGCCGGAGCAGGCCACCGAGGTGCTGGACCAGGTCAAGGCGGCCGAGCACCGTGGCTACGCGTACGAGGCCGCCGACGCCTCGTTCGAGCTGCTGGTGCGCAGGACCGTCAGCGCGCTGCCGGCCTGGTTCACCCTGGACAGCTACCGGGTGATGATCGAGCGCTCGGCGGCCGAGGACCGCAGCGAGGCGATCGTGCGGCTGCGGCTCGGCGATGAGCGGGTGGTCGCCGTCGGCGACGGCGTCGGCCCGGTGCACGCGCTCGACCAGGCGCTGCGCCGCGCCCTCAGCGACTTCTACCCGGCCCTGTCCGGCATCCACCTGGTCGATTACAAGGTGCGGATCCTGGACGGCCGCGCCGCGACTAGCGCGGTCACCCGGGTGATGCTCACCTCGTCCGACGGCGTGGGGGAGTGGACCAC
>JASHUI010000155.1:0-3662 GCA_030040095.1 Streptosporangiaceae bacterium
CAGCACCACCCGAAACGTCGCGGTGCCGGCGCACCTCGACGCCGCAGTGCAGGCCCAGGCCGGTAGCGCCGCGGCGCTCGGGGCCGCCACGCCGCAGGTGCTGACCACCTGGTCGGCGATCATGCACGCCGCGGCCGACCAGGCCAGCGGGCCGCTGCCCGCGTCCGACCGGCTGCTCCCCGCGCAGGTCAGCGGGCCGCAGTCGCAGATGTCGCTCAGCCCGGCCCAATGGGCCAACGCCGCCACGATCGTGCAGCAGGCCGTGGCCATGCACATGGGCCTGCGCTCGGCGGTGATCGCCGTGGCGACAGCGATGCAGGAGTCACAGCTGCTGAACATCGACTACGGCACCTACGACTCGCTGGGCCTGTTCCAGCAGCAGCCGGACATGGGCTGGGGCACTGCGGCGCAGGTCACCGACCCGGTCTACGCGTCGGACGCGTTCTTGAACGGACTGTCGCAATACCAGGCCAACAACCCGGGCTGGGCCACGCAGCCGCTGTGGCAGGCGGCCCAGGGAGTGCAGGACTCCGCCTTCCCCTACGCGTACGCCCAGTGGGAGGTCCAGGCCGCGCAGATAGTCGCCACCGTGGCCAAGGGCATGTTCTGATCCAAATCCCCCACCCCCTCCCCCGAGGCGTGCCCCGCCAGGAAGTTTCCTGGCGGGGCACGCGAGGCTACGGGACCGGGCCCGCGAGTCCGGGCTCAGCGTGCAGGTCCGAGGTCAGCGTGCAGGTCCGGGGTCAGCGTGCAGGTCCGGGGTCAGCAACGTCCGGGGTCAGTCGCGTGCCGGGTCAGTCGCGGGCTGCGGCCAGCTCCCCGGCGGCGCCCCGGGTTACGGCCACCGCGTCCACCGCGACCGTGATCAGCTGGCAGCCGTTCTCCCGGTACAGCCGGGCGGTCTGGCCGTCCGAGGCGTGAACCCCGGCCGGCTTGCCCGCGGAGGCACAGGCCGCCCAGATCCGCTCGAGTTCCCTCCTCAGCACCGGGTCGCGGGGGTCCAGGGCGCAGCCCAGCGCATAGGACAAGTCCCGGGGCCCGACGTAGATCCCGTCGACCCCGTCGATGGCCAGGGTCGCGTCCAGGTCCGCGATCGCCTTAGGCGACTCGACCATGACGAAGCAGAGCGGGTCCGCGACCGCTATGATCCCGCCCGCGGACCGGTAGCCGGCCGGCGGATAACGGCAGGCCCCGGCGACCGCCTTGGCCTGGTCGGCGGACTCGACGTTCGGGACGATAACGGCTTCGCAGCCGGAGTCGAGGGCCCGGCCGATGTCGGCCGGGTGGGCGTACCGGACCCGGCCCACCGGCGTGGCGCCCGCCTGCCGGATGGCCGTGGTCAGCCCGGGCAGGTCGTGCTCGGTGGCGCCGCCGTGCTGCAGGTCGACCACGACGTAGTCGAGGCCGGCCGTGGCCAGGCAGCGGACGCCGAAGACGTGGGGGATCGTAGACCAGCCGCCGTACACGGCCTCGCCGCCGCGCAGGCGGTCGCGAAGTGAGGGGGTCGTCATGGCACAAGCCAAGCAGACCGGCCCGGCGCTAAAAGATCTGGGCGGCCCGCTCGCTGGCGACCTGGTGCCCGGAGGACGCGTACCACTCCACGCCGACCAGCGTGAACCCCTTGGGGATCGCGAACGCGAAGAACCGGGGCCCGCCCACATCAACGGTACGGGCCGTGACCGAACGACCGCCTGAGAGGATCACCCGGACATAGCTGACCGCGGCGCTGGCCGTCCCGAAGGCCCAGTTCGTCGAGCCGCGCCCGCCCCCGGTAATGGAGCCAACCCGGTTGCCGAGCGACCGGGACACCGTGTCGAAGCAGCCACCCATCTGGCCGGTGAAGCAGTACCCCCACGGGCCCGCGTGAACGATCTGCCACCAGCGGCTCCCGTCCACGGTCCCGGAACCGACCACGCGCGTCACCCGGGGAGGGCCCTGCTGGCCCGGGGCCAGCCAGGCCCCGACCGTGTCATCACCGGCCGTGTTGAACGGGACCGCCTCGCTGATCTCGCCCCTCGCCGAGTACGCGACCACGCGGGTGATCGCCAGCGGCAGCGGGATCGCGAACGCGACGTACCGCTGGCCGTAGGCCTCGGTGGGACGCAGTTCGAGCACCGTGCCGCCGGCCAGCGTGACCGTGACGCGAGTCACCTCGGCAGCCACCGGGCCGTACAGAGCCTGGCCCCGACCGCTGCCGATCGAGTTGAAGCCCACCGGATCGCCGCTGCCGCCGCTGGGCGGCGTGACCCCGAAGCAGGCCAGGCCCGTGGACAGGGCCCCGCGGGCCAGGAAGCACTGGCTCCCCGCAGTACCGCCCGATCCCGGCCGCTGGGCAACCACCTGCCAGCGCTTGCCGTTGATGGTCCCCGAGCCGATCACGCCGTCGCGAGCCGCCGGACTCGCCGGGTTCACCGTCACCGACGGCCCCGGCGATTGCGGCCGGGGCGGGGACGGGCGCAGCAGGACCGGCACGCCCACCGCGACGCCAACCGCCACGGCCAGGCCGACCGCGACCGCGATCTGCCGCCGGACCCTGATGTGCCTGCCCTGCCGCAGGGTCGCGGTGACCGGAGCCGGCGACGGGTCGACCGCCTCGAGGACACCGCCCAGCCGGCGCCGCAGCTCCCGCTCGTCATCGGTGCTCATGGCCGCATCCCCTCCGTCAGATCCTGGCTGACCCTCAGCTTGGCCAGCGCCCGCGAGGCCTGGCTCTTGACGTTGCCGACGGAGCAGCCGAGCGCCGCCGCCGCCTCGGTCTCGGTCATGTCCATCCAGTACCGGAGCACGACCACCGCGCGCTGTCCGGCCGGAAGCCGCATGAGGGCGGCCATCAGCGCCCGGCGCTCGTCCGGCCGGCCGGTCTCCTCCGCGCCGGTCTCGGGCGGGATGTCGGTCAGCTGCTCGCGCACCCGGCGTTTGCGGAACCGGCTGTGATTGGCGTTCAGCATGATCCGCCGTACGTAGGCGTCGGGGTCGCCCGCCCGTCGCACCCGCGGCCAGGACGCGTATGCCTTCGCCAGCGCGGTCTGCGCCAGGTCCTCGGCGAAGCCGAGGTCGCCGGTGAGCCCGTAGCCCATCCGGACCAGGGCGGACCACCGGCCCTGCATGAACTCAGCGAACTCGGCATCGGCCTCGGCATCCATGGCCACCTCCTCTCAGTGACAGACCGCGCGCGCCCGGCCGACCGTTGCACGCGGAGGGCTGGGATCCGTCCGGCAAACCTTTTACAACCAGGATCCAGAACGCGGACGTCTCTCAGCGGGTGGTTTTCGCCGGGATGGTGCCATCCGCGGAGGCTCCGGCCCGTTCAATCCCCATCGCGAGCCATATCCCGCGTGACACCATAGGCTCGCGTGCGGCGGGAATGTCGGGAAAGTCGCAGCGAAAAGCCATTCTCAATGGGGGGCAACGATGAGCAACGGTGGCGGTCTGGCCTCGATCAATCACATCGTGGTGCTGATGCTGGAGAACAGGTCGTTCGACCACATGCTGGGGTTCCTGTACACCGACCAGGGGAACGTGTCCCCGGCCGGCCAGCCATTTGACGGGCTGACCGGGACGGAGTCCAATCCCGATTCCACCGGCGCGCCGGTGACCGTGTCGCGGATCGAGCCGACCACCCCGAACGCCTATTTCATGCCGGGCGCCGACCCCGGCGAGGG
>JASHUI010000156.1:0-10932 GCA_030040095.1 Streptosporangiaceae bacterium
CGGGACCGAGGTCAGCCTCACCGCATACGTGCGGCTTCACGGTGCGACATGGGCCAGCGGCCCGCTGCTCGCCGGGCTGTCTGCCGGGAGCATTCTGGGCAGCCTGCTGCTTGGCACCCGCTCCCCGGCGGCGAGCGCCCACCGGCGCCTGCTCCGGCTGCTGTCCGGTTATGCCCTCGGCCTGGCGGCCCTGGCCGCCGCCACGCTGTTCGCGCCATTGCTGGGCCTGACCGCACCGCTGGCGGGCCTGTGCCTGGGTCCCACCCTGGCCACGTTGTTCACCATGACCGCGAGCGCCGCCCCGCGGGGAAGCGCCACCGAAACCCAGGCCTGGCTCAACTCGGTCATGAACGCGGGCGCGGCAGGCGGGGCCGCGGTGGCCGGGCTCACGGCCGGACGGCCGGTCATCGGGCTGGCCCTCGCCACGGGTGCCGCGGCGGCAGCCGCACTGACGTCCGCCGTGGCCTGGCACCACCGGGGGTCTTCTCCTTTCCCGCCCGCCGGGGACTCGGATATTTACTGGAACACCTGACTCTGTATTCACTGGAACATCTGCCTCACCAAAGGTTGACACGAATCGTTTCCTTCACCGACCCCACGGGTCAGCCTGCCACTAGCGGCCTTTGCGAAGCTCAGCAACAATTGGGTGGGCGACTTTGGAGGAGCGACGGCGATGAGTCCCGACCGAAAAGTCTTGGTCTACCTGGTGCAGCAGGGGATCTGGGATATGCCGCTGGAGTCCATGCCGCTGGCGGCCGGCTATTTAAAGGCCACAGCCCTGGATAATCCGCGCATCCGGGACGCCGTGGACATACAGATCTTGAACTATCGCGGCGGCGTGAGCCTCACCACGATGGCGAACGACCTGTTCGCCCGGGGGACGCCGGACATCCTGGCCTGCTCGGTCCTCGGCTGGAACCATCGGACCTTCGGCTCCCTGGCCGAGACGTTCAAGCAGCTCAAGCCCGATGGATGGGTCGTCTTCGGCGGCACGCACGTGGCGAACCAGGCCGAGCGGACCTTCCGCATGTTCCCCGGGGTGGACGTCGTGGTCAACGGCGAAGGCGAGCTCGCCTTCCGTGACCTGCTCCTGCAGTATCTCGAGAACACCGGGCGGCACCAGCTGAGCGGGGTCGATGGGATCTCCTACCGTGACCCCGGCGGCGAGCTCGTGACGACGGCGCCGCGCGACCGCATACAGAACCTGGATGTCATACCGTCGCCGGCGCTTTCCGGCGCCATCGAGCTGACCGACAGCCATGGGCGCTTCCGCTACGACGTCGCGCTCATGGAGACCAACCGCGGCTGCCCGTACAAGTGCGCGTTCTGCTACTGGGGAGGTGCGGTCGGCCAGCGGGTGCGCGCCTTCTCGAGGGAGCGGCTGCGCCAGGAGCTGGAAGTCTATGCCAGCCTCAAGGTGCACTCGATCTGCCTGTGCGACGCGAACTTCGGGCTACTGCCGATCGACGAGGAGTTCGTGGACGACGTCATCGAGATCCGCGCGCGCACCGGCTATCCGCGGGCTCTGGAGAGCTCGTGGGCCAAGAACAAGTCCAAGGTCTTCTACCGGATCGTCCGCAAGATGAAAGAGGCCGGCCTGCGCAGTTCGTTCACGCTGGCGCTGCAGACCCTGGACGAGTCCACGCTCGACCTGATGAACCGCAAGAACATGAAGGTCAACGAGTGGGAAGAACTCGTCGCCTGGCTCAACGCCGAAGGGCTCGAGTGCTACGCCGAGCTGATCTGGGGCGCGCCGGGGGAGACCGTGGAGTCGTTCCTGCGCGGGTACGATCGCCTGTCGAACCACGTCTCACGGATCGCGGTCTACCCCGTGCTGCTGCTGCCCAACACCGACTACGCCGAGAAGCGGAACGAGTACGGCGTCGTCTCGGTGCGCGGTGACCACGACGACTTCGAGTACGTCCTCGCGCACAACACGATGAGCATCGCCGACAACCAGGGCATGCAGCGCTTCCTGTTCTGGAGCAGGGTGCTGGCTGACGCCGCCGTGCTCCGGTACTCCTGGCCGGCGCTGCGGGAACTTGGCGGGATGCCTCAGTCGCAGGTCCTGCTGAACATCGACGCCTGGATCGGGCGGAGCGACGATCCGGCCGCGGCGCCGCTGCGCGACGCGGTGACCATCGGGACGGACGCCCCCGGCCAGGCCATCGACTACATCTACCGGGAGCCGGCCGCGAAGGACGTGCTGCAGCGCTGGTGGGAGGAGTCGGTCCGGCCGCTGCTGCCGCCCGAGTATGCCGACCTGATCACCGAGGTGTTCCGCTACGACCTGCTTACCCAGCCGGTCTACCGCACCGACGGGAACCTGCCCGACGGGCTGGAAATTATCCAGGTGGGCGACGACGAATACTTCGTCAGGGCGGATGTGACGCTCTACTACGACGTGCCCGCCGTGGTGGCGGCGCTGCGTGCGGGCGAGCGGCCCGACACCAGCCCGGCCGCCGTGACTTCGGAACTGTACTACCGGGCCGGCGTGGAGAACTTCGCCACCACCACGAACAGCGAAGAGATCGTCCACTTCATGGCCAGGACGAGGGAAGAGCTGTTCGGCGCGGCCGTTCCCGGCGCCGTCGCGGTGCTGCGCTCCCACTGCTGACCAGCCCGGGCGGTGCCGCCGCACGGTGGCCGGCGATCGGGGCCGCTATCTGCCGGCCGAAGACGTCGATCTCGGCCCGGGTGTTGGCACTTGCGCGCCAGGGTGACGGGTGCGGCTGGATGTTCATTGACCGCGGCAAGCCCGGGAAACGCCGCGGGCGCAGCATGACCTCGCGCGGCAATCGCGAATAGGGAAAGGGCTACCGGGAAGGCCCTCGCACGAGGGACAGGACGTGCCCCGCGGCCGTCCGCCCGGTTGAGTCCGACCTTGACACCCTCGGCTTGTCTCTATAACATTACAAAGCGTAACAGTGCCATATGATATTGGAGATCATTATGGCCCCGGTAATCGCTAATATTCCTACCGATTTATCGGAAATAGCCAGCATAGAAAGTGACCTGTGGCGACGGCTGGATATGGTGGTCGGCGGTGACGACTTACCTGTCCTTCTCGGAATGGTCGCCGCTGGCGAGGCCGACGCAGGCATAATCGGCGAACTGGCTGGCAGCACCGGGGCCGAGCAGGACGTGACAGCCGGGCTGGCGTCCGCTTCCCCTCCCCTGGACCTGAGCAAATGCGGCTTACCGACCGATAAGGTCGCTCGGTATCAGCGGCTCTGGTATCACTTCAAGGTGCCTTTTGCCGAGGCATCTTTGGTCTGGTGGTACCTGTTCTGTCTCGGCCTAGGGCGCAAAGGCGATGTCGGGCAGGCGCTGGTTCAGATGGATCAATGGCTGGCTGCCATGAGCCCGAAGCCGACCGCCATTCTCGGCAGCCTGGCCGACATGCTGGGTTTGTCCCGGGAATCCGCCGTCATCACCGATGACGAATCGCGTGATGTCGGCGCGTTGATGAACGCCGTCCAGCGTCGGGCACCATTGGTCTGGACCGAGGACATCGATGCGACGGCGGCGGCGCACGGATGCCAGACCATCACACCCCATGCCACGGAAGGCGCCAACGGTGCCGCGGGACGGACGTGGTGGCTGGGTGCCCCGGCAGACCTGCGCGCCATCGAGAGCAAGGTCCGCGCCCGCTGGTCAGACCTGCCCGAAGCCGAGCGGGACGAGTTGCTCGCCACGCTCCAGCAGAAGGTGACCTCGATCGAGCGGATGCGGTTCCGGCTCGACGAGTCCGTCACGGAGAACAGGGCCGCGGCCGGGATGCTGTCGGAATGCCGGGACGAGCCCCCGGATCGCTGGCCGTACGGGCACCTGGTCCTGGCCACCACCCTGTGGTGCTGGTACAAGGGCGGCTTCGCCCTGCAGGAGTTCAACCAGTCGTTCCTCTCACTGGCCACGCTCACCTATTTCCTGGTCCGGCGCATCAGGGAGTACGCGAGGGTCTGCGAGAAGACCGCCAACGGCGTCGAGGATCTCGACCCGGTATCGCTGGCAGAAGAATTCGCGAGGTGGCGAACAGAGCTCGAGCAGACGCACGTCCGCTGCCTGCACTTCGATGGCAGCAACTGGGAGCGGCGCGAGTTCCTGCTGCCGAGGTCCGCCATGGAGCACCTGCACGAGATTCCCGAGCGCCTGCGCGAGCAGTTGTACGAGTGGACCGGGGTGGACTTTCCCGACTCGGTCGGGACGCTCGACGCGTGGGATCAGTTCCTGGAACTGGCGCTCGCGGCGGGAAGCTCGCCGACACGCGTGATGCAGGCAATGACGCAGTATGCCGCCAACGCCGGTGACTTCCCGATCGACATGGCAGTGTTCACCGTGCCAATGGGCTGCAAGCTGACCGAGCCGTGGACGCTTGTCTACAGCGATATCTTTTGCTACACGGGGTTCCGCGACGGGTTCCACCCCGCGGAGCACGGAGTACCGGGCGATCTCGTCAGCATCCAGAATATCCAGGGCCAGCGCCAGCGCTTCAACGCCGTCAAGAAGGCTCAGAACTATGCGCCGGTTCGCAGGCTACCGCCGCAGGGCTTCAACCTCCCCGATATCTCGATCGCCGAGGACGCTCACCACGCCGGTCACTTTGCCGCCGGCGTGCGGCTGGCCTGCCGCGTGCCGATCACGATTTTTTACCGCGACATAAAGTGGAATGGCATTTCCGATGTGCGGCTGAACAGGGTCGAGTACCGGCGGGACAACCGCTTCTTGCCCAGGGATCTGGTCATCGCGAGCAGGTATGCGCAATGGGTCAAGGGCGTGGCAGACGCCGCCTACAGGCGCGACCTGTTTTTCGACGGAAAATGGGGCTCCAGGGTAACCGACCTCGAGCTGTGACGGAATGCATCACAAGGGTGTGAGGCTATGCGTTCTGGTGCGACACTGCCCAGTCCGACGCGGGACGATGGTGCGACTATTGAGCCAGATGGTGAAGATCACGTCAGGATCCAGCTTCCGCAGCTGAATGTCAGAATACCCGCGTCGTGCCCGCACAAGGGCGCGCCGCTATCGCGGGGAACGGTCGTCGGTACTTTCCTCGAGTGCCCCTGGCATGGCGCGCTCTTTGACCTGCGGACCGGGCGCCGCCTGCGCGGACCTGAATGTGACGATCTGGAGGTAACGTGCGCTAGCCCGCCGTTCGGCGGACCGACGCCGGACGGACGAGGTGAAAGCAATGAAAGTGTTGAGCCGGTGGGCCAGATGACGACAGGGCAGAAGGCCGCGCAAGACGATCTGGTGATCGCGCGCTGGGCGGACGCGGTCATCGCCGAGGACGTGACTTCTCTCTATATCGCGCACGGTCCCCGGCCGGCTGCGATGCACGGCGCGGCCGCGACCGGCTTAGGCTTGGTCACCAACCAGACGATCGGCGCCGACATTATTCGCCTGCCGCGCGGTGCGGGCTTCCCCCCGCACACCCATCCCGGACACCATGTGCTCGTCGTCATAGGAGGCAGGGGCACGATCACCTACGGCGGGCGGGTCTACGCTACCGAGGCCGGCCAGGTCTACCTGGTGGAAGGGCAGGTCTCCCATGCGGTCGGGGCCGTCACCGACCACGTCATCCTCGCGATCGGCGCGCCGCATATGCCGGTCGATTCGGAGCGGCGCATGGCGGTCGTCCCCTATCAGGAAGTTCTGAGCGAGGTCGGTGATCTCCACTGCCTGATCTGCGACCGCAAGTCCAGCCTGCCGCTTCGGCTGCACGACATCGACTGCCCCCACTGCCCCTGCCACGACTGCGCGCGGGGGAGTGCCAGCGCGGACCGGGACGGAACGCCGGGCCGGCACGGTGACTAAACGCCCTCCGGGCACGGTGCGCACGCACCCGGAAGGCACGGTGCGCACGCACCCGGAGGGCACGGCGCGCAAGCGCCCGGAGGGCACGGACGACTGGCAGGCAGCGCTGAGACGCGTGCCCAAATACGCGCGGGTGGTGGTATGCGGCCCGTCCGGGCCGCGGTTCGCGGGAGTCATCACCGAATGTCTTGACCGGGCGCTGGTCGCCGTTCCGGTGGAACCGCACGCGGGTGATGCCCGGATAGCTCAGATCGCGGACCGAGTAGCCGCCTCGGTCGTCGTCGACGGCCGTGGCGAGCGCTGGTCGGCGCGCACCGTGCGGGACGACCACGATCATCCGCAGGCCGCCGGGCTGAGTTTCGTGATCTTCACCTCCGGATCCACCGGCGTGCCGAAAGGGGTCATGCTGGGCTGGGACAGCGTCAGCGGCAACGCCTCGAAGGTGGCCGGCATCCTCGGCATCGCCCCCGACCGGCCGCATGCCACCTGCCTTCCCTTCTTCCACGTCAACGCGCTGATGATGTCGCTGGTGGGCAGCAGAATCACCGGGGCGCCGCTGGTGATCTGCGGAAGGTTCTCGCCGCAGGAGTACTTCCGCCAGATCCGGCAGGCCTCCGTCGCGACCGCGGCGGTCGTTCCGGCGCTGTTGCACCGGATCGTCGAGGCGCGGCCGCGGTGGCCCGACACGCTGGAATGCCTGATCACCGCGGCCGCCCCGCTCGACAGCGACCTGGCGGCACGGTTCTACCGGGCCTATGGCCCGCGGTTGCGGCAAGGGTACGGCCTGAGCGAGGCGGTGAACTTCAGCTTCATGATGCCGATGCTCGACGCGGCCGACTTCCGCGCCCAGTACCTGCGGCGGCAGCCGCCGGTCGGAGTCGCGCTGCCAGCGACCGAGGTGGTGCTCGACGGCACGGAAGTGGTGCTGCGCACGCCCGACGTCATGCGCGGGTACTGGGGCGATCCCGCGGCCACCGGCGCGGTGCTCGGCCAGGACGGCTGGCTGAGAACCGGCGACCTGGGCGAGATGCGCGACGGGTTCCTGGTCCTGCGAGGACGGCGGGACGAGGTGATCAACCGGGGCGGGGAAAAGCTCTACCCGCTGGACATCGAGCGTGAGTGGCGGCAGGCCGGGCTGGCGGGCGGCGGCGCCGCCGTGCCGGTGCCCGCTGGCGAGCTCGGGCACGACATCGGGCTGGTACTGGCCGGCGGCTCCCTGCTGGGCGTGCAGGGGCTGCGGGCGCCAGCAACGACCGCCCCCGTCGCCGCGGAGGCAGGCGGGCTGCTCACCACCTCCACCGGCAAGCTACGGCGCAGGGAGATGGGACGGCGGCTGGCCGGCCGGCGCGAGAACCCAGCCCGTTACCAGGAACTGCTGGCCTACGCTCACCGGATCGCGGCCGGGGTCGCGGCCGGCCCGGCCAGGCCCCAGGGGGCGAGGGCCAGCCGCATGTGGGCGCATGCCGTCTCGCTGGCCCAGTCCGGCCCGGCCGAGCGTGCCGAGCATGAGGAGGCTGTCATCCGCAGCGCAGCCCACGATGCGCTGGACCTGCTGGCCGGCTACTGGCCCGCCATCGCCACGGCGGCAGGCGACGGTACCGCCATGATGCGCCAGCGTCCCGGGTTGTGGCGGCGGCTGATGACCGAATGGCCCATGGGCAGCTACGCCGAACTGGCCTGCGCGGTGCTTCGGGCCAGGGCGCTGCTGCGCGGCTCGGTGCTCGAGGTCGGGTCGGGGGTCGGCAACACGACATCGCTGATCGCCCCGCTCGTCCAGGGCAGCCTCACCTGGTCGGATCGCAGCCCCGACCTGGTGGCCCGGGGAACGTGGCCGGGCCGGGGAGTGGTCCTCGATTTCGACCGGCCGCCGCCGGAAGGCCTCGGCCAGTTCACGGCCATCGTGGCCACCAACGCGCTGCACTGCGCGGCGGACAAGAGGGCCAGCCTGGCCTGGCTGCGTTCGTTGCTTGTCGATGGCGGCACCCTGGTGCTCGCGGAGGGCTCGAACCCGACCACGCCAGACGGGATGCCGTGGGCGCTGGACTTCCTGTTCTGTGCCTTCGACGGATGGTGGGACCGCACCGGGTTCCTGACCCGCTGGGAGTGGCTGTGCTTGCTGGAAGAAGCCGGGTTCGACCATCTGGGGTATAGCGCCCTGCGGGCCGGCCGCCACGATCTGGGCGGCGTGGTGTGGGGGCGCGGATAAGGGCGGCATGGATGTCAGCTGAGGCGCGACCGTCAGCGGCGTCGGGCCTGACCACGCCACCGCCCGCCGCCACGGTTCCCGCCGGGCCGCCGCGGCGCGGGCTTGGCCCTCATCATCCTGCGTTCGACGGATGCTTCGGCTGCGCGCCGGCCCACCCGTCCGGCCTGCGCGTCCGGATGACCGGCGACGGCAGCTTCGAATTCACGCTCCGGCCCGGTCAGCAGGGCGCGCCCGGCCAGGCACACGGCGGCGTTCTGGCCGCCGTGCTGGACGAAGTCATGGGGGTGACGGCGTGGTCGCTGGGTAGCTCCTGCGCGACCGCCCGGCTGGAGGTCGACTACCTCGCGCCGGTCCCGCTGAACGCGGCCGTCCACATCCAAGCGCGGTGCACCGGCCGGCACGGGCGCAAGGTGTACCTGACGGCCGAAGCGCGGCTGGGCGATGCCGCCGGGCCGGTCGCGGTGCGCGCCGCCGCCTTGTACATCGAGACGCCGGCCGCGGACATGGGCTGACCTCGGCACAGAAGCCGCCTCGCCGTCAACTGGATCGGTCAGGGGCCGGGTAACTGGAGCATCCGGCCGCGCCTGTCCGGACCTACTGTGCAGATGTGCACACGGCCGGGCAGGCACCGCGGTGGGCTCGCGTCATCGTGCCAGCCGACTACACCCTGTTCCACGTGGGGTACCTCGGCGCCCTTCCGCTGCTGCCGGTGATGCTCAGGTCCCTGCTGGGATCTCACGATTCGCTGGCGGTCGGCGCGGTCCTGCTCGTGTACAACGCGGCGATCGGGGTCGCCTGTCTGTGCGCCGCGCCGGTCACCGCGCGGCTCGACTCCAGGACGGCGATGACGGCCGGGCTCGGCTGTTCCGCCGCCGGGATAGGCGTGCTCCCGTACGCGCACTCCGCGCTGGCCGCCGGGGCGGCGCTCGCGGTCGCCGGCGGGGGAATGAGCGTGCACGGCGTGATCGCCAGGTCCATGGTCGCGAAGGCGGTGCCGACCGACGCGAGCCGCCATCGCATCTACTCCTCGATCCAGATCGGCGTGAACGTCGCGGCGGCGATCGGCCCCTTGATCGCGACGAGCGTGTACGCGGTCTCCGGCGACAAGGCCGTGCTGTGGGGTGCCACGGCCTTCTACGTGGCGGCGATGATCCTGGTGGTCACGCGGATACCGGCGGGCCTGCGCGTGGCGCAGCCCGGCCGTCGCTGGCCGCTGGCCAGGGGAACGCTCCGCCAGCTCCTGCTCAGCCCCAAGGACGCCAGGACCTGTGCCGCCACCGTGTGCGGGTACTTCCTTTACGCGCAGTTCTTCTCCGCCATCGCGCTGCTGATCACGCTGCACGTCGCGAAGGGACCCACCCAGGGCGTCCTGTTCCTCGAGAACGCGGTGCTGATCGTCGCGGCCCAGTCGCCCGTGTCGGCGATCGTTCAGCGCGCGATAAGCGGGGGGACGCATCCGTCCGCGGTGCTGCTGACCGGGATGGCCATGTTCTGCGTCGCGCTGCTCACGCTGGGCGTGCTGCTCGCGCTGCACGTGCCGGTCTTCGCGGCCGCGGTCGCCGCCATCGCCCTGTTCTCCTTTGCCGAAACCGTCTACACCCCGACCGTGAACACCGCCTTCGCGCAGATCCCGGCGTCATCGCCGGTCGAATCGTTCAACGCACAGCAGGTCCTGGTGACCATCGGCCAGTCAGCCGGCACCTTGGTCGGCACCAGCGTGTACCTGAGCGTCGCCGGCGCCGGCACCGGAGCACGGTACTGGCTCGTTCTCGCCGTCGCCGGCCTCGCGGTCGTCGGCATCGCCGCGACGGGAGCCGCCTCGGCGGTACGCGTCCTGCGGCCGAGGAAGGTGGGGAGGACATCATGACCGATGCCAGGCCCGTGCTCATGATGGGCTGGAACCAGCACTGGCTCACCGCGCTCGACGAGCTCCTGCCGGAGTCGAGCGTCGTGGTCGTGGAGGAACCCGACGTCTACGAGGGCAAGCGCATCGCGGCCCGCTGGTCCGGGCACCGGGTCGTCAGGGAGGTTCTGTTCGCTGAGTACCAGCAGTCCGACGGGTTCCTCGAGACGGTGGTCCGGCAGCACGCCCGCGAACCGGTCCGGTGCGTCCTGCCCGCGCTCGAGTACTCGGTGGAGGCGGCCGCCCAGGCCGCCGAGGCGCTGGGACTGCCTGGCGCCGGGGTCGCCGCGTCGCGCGTCTTCCGTGACAAGATCGCCCAGGTCGTCGCCTGCCGGGAGGCCGGCATCGCGGTTCCCCGGTTCGCCGAGGTGACCGACGCCGCCGGCGTCGCCGCCTTCGCCGAACAGGGCCCGTGCGTGGTCAAGCCCGCGAACCGCCAGGCCAGCCTCGGCGTCATCATCGTCCGCCCGGGCGACAGCCCGGCGCTGGCGTGGCGGGAATGCCTTGCCGCGGACGAGGGACCGCAGCTTGCCCACCGCGAGCTCCGCTGGCGGTACCTGGTCGAGCAGTACGTGCCGGGGCCGGAGTACAGCGTGGAGGCGCTGGTCGTGGGCGGTGAGATCGTGTTCAGCAACGTCACGCTCAAGCGGGTGCTGCCGGGGCGGTATCCGGTCGAGAGCGGCCACGTGGTCCCGGCGCCAGCCGGTCCTGGTGTCGTCCGCCTGCCCGCCTTGATGCAGGACCTGGCGCGCGCCGTGGGGTTCGGTACCGGCCTGCTGCACGGCGAGTGGATCATCGCCGACGGGGCGCCGGTCTTCGTCGAGTGTGCCGCCCGCCCGGCCGGAGACTGGATCTTCGACCTGATCGACCTGGTGACCGGCGTCAACCTGTACGACGCCGCGGTGCGCGCGCTCGCTGGCGATGAGCCCCTGGCCGGCCGGCGTGGTGACGATCTCATGGGCGCGGCTGCGGTCCGGTTCGGGATACCGGACGAACCGGGGATCGT
>JASHUI010000157.1:0-5241 GCA_030040095.1 Streptosporangiaceae bacterium
CGCGGCCGCTTCTGACCTCGCCCTGCGCCTTCGGCCCGTCGCCAGCCGGTTGCGCTGTTGTGTTCACCCGTCTCCCGGCGCCGGGGCCGTTCTCATTGATGGCGGTCCTCGCGAGACTTGCCGATTGCCTGGCCAGCGATGCGGCCCCAGCCAGGCTGATCTGGATTGGGGCGTGCCTCGGCCGTCACTTCACGACGTGCAGTCTCCGCCTCTGCCGTGCGCGTTCCCATCTCCTCCTCCGGCGGCCTTGCGGCCGCCTTCTCGCCACTTCTCCTGATTCTGTTGCGAAAGAGACCCATGGCGCGATCGTAGACCGCCGCGGCGCTGCGCCGGTGGCTGTGTTACAGCGGGATGTTGCCGTGCAGCCCGCGGCCGCAGGGTGCGTCCGCGATCGCCGCGACGATCGCCCGCCGGGTCGTGCTGGGCTCGATCACCTCATCGACTACGCCGATCGACATCGCGCGCTCCAGGCCGCCGGCCACCTCCTCGTGCTCGGCCGCCAGTTTGGTCTCCAGTTCGTGCCGCTCCTCGGGCGGCGCGGCCGCGAGCACCCGGCGCTTGAGGATGCGGACAGCGGCGACGGCCCCCATGACCGCGATCTCGGCCGTCGGCCAGGCATACACCTTGGTAGCGCCGAGCGCGCGCGAGTTCATCGCGATGTAGGCGCCGCCGTAGGCCTTGCGGGTGACCAGCGTCACCCGGGGCACGGTGGCCTCCGCAAAGGCGTGCAGCAGCTTGGCGCCGCGCCGGACCACGCCGTCCCATTCCTGGCCCACCCCGGGCAGGTATCCGGGCGTGTCCACGATCACCACCAGCGGCACCCCGAACGCGTCGCACATCCTGACGAACCGGGCCGCCTTCTCCCCGGACGTCGCGTCCAGGCAGCCGCCGAGCCGGAGCGGGTTGTTGGCCACCACGCCGACCGTCCGGCCGCCGAGCCGGCCCAGCGTGGTGACCACGTTCGGTGCCCAGCGCGGGTGTAGCTCGATGCCGGGGTCGTCCAGGAGCCCGGTTATCAGCGGGCGCACGTCGTAGGCGCGCCGCGCGGACTCGGGCAGCAGGGCGGCCAGGTCGGTCCCGCCCGCCGCGACCGGGTCGGTGTCGTCTTGCCGGGGCCGGCCGAGCAGCAGCGCCAGCTGCCGGGCCCGCCCGATCGCTTCGACGTCATCATCGGCCACCACGTGCACCACGCCGGAGCGGCGGCTGTGCGGCTCCGGCCCGCCGAGCCGCTCCATGTCGACGTCCTCGCCGGTCACGCTGCGCACCACGTCCGGGCCGGTGACGAAGATGCGGCCCTGGCCGGACAGGATCACCAGGTCGGTCAGGGCCGGCCCGTACGCGGCGCCGCCCGCCGCCGCGCCGAGCACCACCGAGATCTGCGGGACCTTGCCCGAGGCCAGGGTCATCGCGGCGAACACCGTGCCCACGCCGTGCAGGCTCTCCACGCCCTCGCGCAGCCGGGCGCCGCCCGAGTGCCACAGCCCGATGATCGGCGCCCCCGCCTCGATCGCGTGGTCGTAGGCGGCCACGATGGCCCGGCAGCCGGCGCTGCCGGTGGCGCCGCCCTGCACCCGGGGGTCGCTGGCGAAGGCCACGGCGGCCAGCCCGTCGATGGTCCCGGCGCCGGTGAGCACGCCGCTGTCGTCGGCGGGCCGCAGCAGGCACAGCGAACCCGGGTCGAACAGGAACTCCAGCCGGGCCCGCGGGTCCCGGCCGGGGCCCGGCGGCGAGGCCGGGGCGGCGTCCGGGGTGGGCGAGCTCATGTCGGGTGCGCCCAGGTCAGGCGGCGGTGAAGGCGAGCGCGACGTTGTGCCCGCCGAAGCCGAACGAGTTGTTCAGCACCGCCATCGGCGCCGCGCCCCGCGGCCGCAGCTTGGTCGCCTCGGTCGCGATGTGGAGCCCGGCGTCGTCGTCGGGGTCCTCGAGGTTGATGGTGGGCGGCGCGACCCGCTCCCTGAGGGCGAGGATCGCGGCGACCGACTCGACCGCGCCCGCGCCGCCGAGAAGGTGCCCGGTCATCGACTTGGTGGCCGAGAGCACCACGCCGGCGGAGGCCGGACCGAGGGCCGAGGCGATCGCCTGGCACTCGACCGCGTCGCCCGCTGGCGTGGAGGTCGCGTGCGCGTTGACGTGGGTGACCTGGTCGGGGGACAGGCGTGCGTCGGCGAGCACGCGCTGGATGGCGAGCACCACCCCGCTCCCGTCCGGCTCGGGCTGGGCGATGTGGTGGGCGTCAGCGGAGTAGCCGACGCCCGCCGCGACCGCGTGCACCCGCGCGCCGCGGCGGGCGGCGTGCTCGGCCGACTCCAGCACCAGCATGCCGGCGCCCTCGCCGAGCACGAACCCGTCGCGGCCCTTGTCGAACGGCCGCGAGGCACGCTGCGGCTCGTCGTTGCGGGTGGACAGGGCGCGCATGGCGGCGAACGCCGCGATGTTCAGCGGGATGATCGCGGCCTCGGTCCCGCCGGCCAGCACCACGTCGGCGCGGCCGGACCTGATCATCTCCATGGCGTAGCCGATGGCCTCGGCGCCCGAGGCGCAGGCGCTCACCGTGGTGTGCACCCCGGCCCGGGCGCCCAGCTCGATGCTGAGCCAGCCGGCCGAGCCGTTCGGCATCAGCATCGGCACCGTGTACGGCGAGAGCCGCCGCCACCCCCTCTCGCGCAGCGTGTCGTAGGCGGTCAGGGTGGACGCCACGCCGCCGATGCCGCTGGACACCACCACGCCGAGCCGGTCGGGGTCGACGGCCGGGGCGCCCGCGTTCTGCCATGCCTCGCGCGCCGCGACCATCGCGAACTGCTCGCATCGGTCCATGCGGCGTGCCTGCACCCGGTCGATCAGCGTGGCCGGATCGGCGGCGGCCCAGGCCGCGATCCTGGCGGGCAGCTCGGCGGCCCAGTCGTCGGTCAGCTTGGTCACGCCGCTGCGCCCGGCCAGCAGCGAGTCCCAGGTCGCCGGGACGTCGGCGCCCACCGGCGTGATCGCGCCAAGCCCGGTGACGACGACGTTCGTCCGATCTGTGACCACTGTGATCGCGCTCCTCCAGTCGAGTGCGCGGCGCCGGGCCCTCCCTGAGCCGGATGGCCGGCGCCGCGCCGGTGAAATGTCCCGGTCAGGCCGACACGCTCGACCGACGGACGTAGTCGACCACGTCCTGAACGGTCTTCAGGTCCTTGAGCTGGTCGTCGGGAATCTCGACGCCGAACTTGTCCTGCGCCGCCACCGCTATCTCGACCATGGACAGCGAGTCGATGTCCAGGTCGTCGACGAACGTCTTCTCCGGGGTCACCTGGTCGGCGGGGACGCCAGCCACCTCATCGATAATCTCGCCGAGGCCCGTCAGGATTTCCTGGTCGGTCATGGCCATGGGTTGTGCTCTCCTTCTTCTCTGTCGTTTCGATGCGACATCGATCCGGGCCCCGGGGCCGGGGCCCGGTCAGGGTACCGTGATCACCTGGCCGGCGTAGCAGATGCCGGCGCCGAAGCCGAGCAGCAGGACGGGCGCGCCCGACGGGATCTCACCGCGCTCCAGCATCCGGGACAGCGCCAGGGGGATGGACGCCGACGAGGTATTGCCCGAGGTCACGATGTCGTCGGCGACCAGCGCCTGGGGCGCGCCGAGCCGGCGCGCGATGGCCTCCACGATCCGCAGGTTGGCCTGGTGCGGGACGAACGCGGCCAGCTCGGCCGGGTCCACGCCGGCCAGCTCGCAGGCCTGCCTGGCCACCGGGTGCAGCGCGGTGGTGGCCCAGCGGAACACCGACTGCCCCTCCTGGATGATGAACGAGTTCCGGTCCGGTATGTAGATCTTGTCCGCCATCTCGCCGACGCTGCCCCACACGACCGGCCCGATCCCGGCCTCGGCCGGGTCGTCCGCCGGGCCCACCACCACGGCGCCCGCGCCGTCGGCGAAGATGATGCAGGTGCTCCGGTCGGTCCAGTCGACCCACTGAGACAGCTTTTCTGACCCGATGACCAGCACGTTGCTCGCCGAGCCTGATCGCACCGCGTCGGCGGCGTTGGCCAGCGCGTAGCAGAAGCCCGCGCAGGCCGCGTTCATGTCGTAGGCGCCAGGGGCGCGGATGCCGAGCCTGCGGGCCACGACGGCAGCGGTGTTCGGGATCGGCACATCCACCGTGCAGGTGGCCACGATCACCAGGTCTATGTCGCCGGGGGACAGGCCGCTGGCCGCCAGGGCCTTGCCCCCCGCCGCGACCCCCATGTCGGCCACGGTCTCGTCGGGGCCCGCGATCCGGCGGCTGGCGATGCCCACCCGGCTGCGGATCCACTCGTCCGTGGTATCCAGCGTGGCCGCGAGGTCATCGTTGGTCACCACCCTGGCCGGCTGGTAACCGCCGAACGCGAGTATCCGCGCGCCCGCTGAGCCTTCGCTGAGTCGCATCCAGGCCTCTCCTTCAGTCGCTTCCGTTGGGCCGCAGCCGGAGCAGCGGCTGGCCGGCGCTGACCCGGTCGCCGTCTTCGACCAGCCATTCGATGATCGTCGCCTGAAACGAGGGGGAGATCGTGTGGTGGCCGCCGCGGATCTCCAGGTGCCCGAGCTCGGTCCCGATGCCGACCACGGTGCCGGGCCCGGCGGACGCGCCGTCCGGGACGGCCCTGAACGTCCCGGCGAGCGGCGCGACCAGCAGCCGCCAGTCCGGTGGGTGGGTGTCGGACTCGGCGCCGCGGCCGGCCGTCAGCAGGGCCCGGGCGCGATCCAGGTCGGCCGGGCTCTTCAGGGCCAGGGTCTTCACCCCGGGCAGGGCCCGGCGGGCCAGGCCGGTCAGCGTGCCGGCCGGGGGGAGCTCGATCAGCGCCGAGACGCCAAGGCTGGCCATCGTCTGCATGCACTTGTCCCAGCGGACCGGCGCGCTGACCTGGGTGACGATCCGTTCCAGCCAGTCGCTGCCGCTGCCGACCACGGCGCCGTCCCGGTTGGACAGCAGGGCCAGGGCCGGGCTGCTCACGGTCAGACCCGCGGCGGCCTCGCGCAGCGCGTCCACGGCCGGGGCCATGTGCCGGGTATGGAAGGCACCGGCCACCGACAGCGGCCGCAGCCTGGCCCCCGGCGGCGGGTCGGCCTCGAACGCGGCCAGCTGGTCCATGGTCCCGGCGGCCACGACCTGGCCGGCCCCGTTGACGTTGGCCGGGGTCAGCCCGTGCGCCTCGATGGAGGCCAGAACGGCCTCCCCGTCGCCGCCGAGCACGGCGGTCATGCCGGTGGGCTCGGCGGCCGCCGCG
>JASHUI010000158.1:0-3212 GCA_030040095.1 Streptosporangiaceae bacterium
AGCGCCGTGACCACGCGCCGGCCGTCCGTCCCGTCCGATCCTGTCATGTGCCCTCCTCACCGAGGCGCGGACCTGCGCCGGGCACGCCCGAGCCCGGCCCGGCCCGCCGGCTATCCGGCGCTGGCGGCCCGGTCCTCACCGGCCACGCCCCCCTGCTCCTCAGCCATCGCCCGCGCCGCGTCGAGCGCGTCGGCCCACATCTCGTCCAGGAACTCCCGCAGCCCCGCCAGGCCGTCCGCACGCGCCCGGTACAGCCGCCTGGTTCCGTCCCGCCGCTCGGTCAGCAGGCCGGCGTTCTTCAGCACGGTCAGGTGCTGGCTGACCGCCGTCCTGGTGATATCGAACGCCGCGGCGATCTCACCGGCGGCCAGCTCGTCCCGGGCGACCAGGCGCAAGATGGCGCGGCGCCGGGGCTCGGCGATCGCCCGCAGCGCCTCGTCGTCGGCCGACTCGTGCGGCCGTGCCTGGCCCATGATGACCCCTCCTCGGAAGTTCCGGCCGATGCCGCTAACGTTAGCAAACACGAACGTTAGCTTCAACCGACAGATCGGCGCGGCGGACCCAGCCCGGCGGGCGCCGGCGCGTTCAAAAAGTCACGGCCGCGCCGGACGGGTTGGTCCGCCGAACTCGGAGCGCACGGGTATGAACCTGCAGAGCGTCAGTGGCCGATCGGGCTCATAGCGCGCGGGCATGGGTAACGAAACCGGGCGGAATGGGCGCAGACGCGGCAGGGCTGGCACAGGAAGCAGAAGGCTTGAGGTCGTGTCGGGAGTCAGGGAGCGACTGGTCAGCGCGGCGTACGGGGCCGGCTGGACGTTTGTGTGCTGGATGCCGGAGTCCTGGGCGCGCGCGGCCTTCAAGGCGGGCGCGGACATCGCCTGGCAGCGGCACGGACACGGGGTGCGGGTTCTCGAGGGGAACTTGCGGCGGGTGATCGGGAAGGACGCCGGCGCCGGGGAACTGCGGCGGTTGTCCCGGACGGTCATGCGCTCGTACGCCAGGTACTACCTGGAGGCGTTCCGGATCCAGGTCATCCCCAGGGACCGGCTGCTCGGCTACGGGATGCACATGGAGGGTGTGGAGAACCTCGAGTTCACCCTCCATTGCCTGAAGAACGGCCGCGGCGTGATCTACGCGCTGCCACATATGGGCAACTTCGAGCAGGCGGGGGCCTGGGTGATCGCCAACGGCGCCGGCTCGTTCACCACGGTGGCGGAACGGCTCGAGCCCGAGTCGCTGTATCGGCGGTTCTTGACGTTCCGGCAGCGGCTTGGCTTCGAGGTGCTGCCGACCACGGGAGGCCCGCACCCGTTCGAGGTCATGGCGCAGCGGCTGCGCAGCGGGAAGCTCGTCTGCCTGATCGCCGACCGCGACCTGAGCGAGACCGGGGTCGAGGTCGACTTCTTCGGCGAGAAGGCGCTGCTCCCGGCGGGGCCCGCGGCCCTCGCGATGCAGACCGGCGCGGTGCTGACGCCCGCGTCCTGCTGGTTCGTCGGCGACACCGAGTGGGGAGCGCGGGTGTACGACGAGATACCGGTGCCGGAAGGCGGAACCCGCGAGGAGAAGGCCGCGGTGATGACCCAGCAGCTCGCCAGCGTCTTCGAGCGGGCGATCAGGGAGCACCGGCAAGACTGGCACATGCTGCAGCGCCTGTTCGTCGCCGACCTGGACCCGGCGCGTCTCGCCCGCAGATCAAAGCACCCGTACCAGGCGCCGTGACCGAAGACGCCCGGGCCGAGACGGGAGCGCGCCCGCCGAGGGCGGCTACTGCCGTTCCTGATCGGCGGCGTGGTCCGGCCAGACGCCGATGTGGTCGGGCTCCTCCTGCAATTCGACCCGGCTGCGCATGCCGAGGCGCCTGGTCATCTCGCGCGGGAGCTGGATCCGTCCTGCCCGGTCCAGCGTCGCATACTCGCGCGCGTGCAGCGTGGTCCTGCCCTGCTCGTCGGTGGCCGCGCGCCGGATCGTCTCGCTGCTGGTCTTGCCGTCCCTGATCGCGATCGTCCGGCGAACCTGCGATGACACGGCGGGGTCGTGGGTGACCACCAGCACCGTGACGCCGAGCTCGGTGTTGGCGGTCTGCAGGGCGGAGAAGACATCCTGCGCCGTCGAGGAGTCCAGTTCGCCCGTGGGCTCGTCGGCCAGCAGCACCGTGGGCTGGTTCGCCAGCGCCGTGGCGATGGCGGCCCGTTGCTGCTCGCCGCCGGACAGGCGGTCGGGCGTCCGGTCGGCGCAGTGCGCGATGCCGAGGGTATCGATCAGGGAGCCGGCGCGGCGCAGCCGCTCCCGGCGGCGCAGCGAGCTGAGCCGCATCGGCAGCAGCACGTTCTGCCGGGCGGTCAGGTACGGCAGCAGGTTCCGCGACGTCTGCTGCCAGATGAACCCGGTGACGCTGCGCCGGTAGGCCAGCCGCTCCGAGGCGGTCATCGCGCCGAGGTTGTGGCCGGCCACCCACACCGTCCCCGCCGTCGGGGTGTCCAGCCCGGCGAGGATGTTCATCAGGGTGGATTTGCCGCTGCCGGCCGCGCCGATCAGCGCGGTCAGCTCCCCCTCCGCGACCAGCAGATCCAGCCCCTGCAGGGCCTGTACCTCGATGCCTTCCCCGGAGTAGATCCGGACCAGCCGGTCACAGACGATCATCGCGTCCGCCCCGGTGGGCGCCTGGTCCTGCGGGACCCGCGCGCCGTCCGCGGCGGCCGGCTGGGCCGCGGGACCGGACTCGGTCATGTGCCTGGGCCTCCTTCAGTCAGCGATCCGCAGCGCCCTGGCGCTGCCGCGCTGGTAGGTGATCACGGCCTGAGCGGCCAGGACAAGCAGCGCGGCCAGCACCAGCCCGGCCGCGGAAGCGACCAGCGGGAATACGGCGGGGGTCACCGCGATGGCCGCACCGGTCCCGCTGAACGCCGCCAGGTTCATCGACGGCCCGACCAGTGGCGCGAGCAGCCAGGCACACCCGACGCCGCCGATGGCGGCGGCCACGACCGGGGGGAGCGCCTCGGTCGCCAGCAGCAGCTGAGCCTGCCAGCGCCGTAGCCCCATCGTCGCCAGGCGGGCCAGCGTCATCTCCCGGGTCCGGGCGGTGAGCAGCAGCGACAGCAGCAGGATCAGCACGCCGAATCCGGCGGCGGTGGCGATCCCCTGGGTGAGAGCCGCGCGCGCCGCCTGCAGCGCCGGCGCCGAGGCCAGCGCGGCCAGGGCCGTGGCGCGCAACG
>JASHUI010000159.1:0-4018 GCA_030040095.1 Streptosporangiaceae bacterium
GGTGGCGCGGCCACCCCGCCCGGGCGGCCCGCCGCGGTCCGCGGCCGCCAGCACGCTCGGCATCTCTGGGCTCCCCTTCTCGTCGGCTGCGGTTCGGTACACCGGTCAGTTTACATGACTACACTGCACGGTGTAGTTTCATAATTATGAACGCCACGCCTCCCGCCACGGCCGCTGCCGCGGCCGATCCGGGCGCCCAGTCCGGCCGCCTCGACCCGGCCCTGATCAAGCTGATCGTGATCCTGCTCACCGGCGCGATCCCGTCGCTACTCGACACCTCGATCGTCAACGTGGCCATCGACGCGCTCGGCCGGGACCTGCACGCCCCCGTGTCGGTGATCCAGTGGGTGATCACCGGGTACTTGCTGTCGTTCGCCATGGTCATCCCGCTCAGCGGCTGGGCACTGGACCGGTTCGGCGGCCGGGCGGTGTGGATGTTCTCGCTGGGCTTGTTCCTGGCCGGCTCGGCCGCCTGCGGCGCGGCCTGGAACGTCGGCAGCCTGATCGCCTTCCGGGTGGTGCAGGGCATCGGCGGCGGGCTGATGGTGCCGGTCCTCACCACGCTGCTGGTGCAGGCCGCGGGCGGGCGGCAGATGGGGCGGCTGATGAGCGCGGTCAGCCTGCCCGTCGTGGTCGTACCGATCTTCGGCCCGGTGGTGAGCGGCCTGATCGTCAGCAATGTGAGCTGGCGCTGGATCTTTTACGTCAACGTCCCGATGTGCCTGGCCGGGCTGGTGCTTGCCTGGCGCGGCCTGCCGTCAGGGCGGAGCGCGGGCGGCGGCCAGCGTCTCGACCCGGCCGGTCTGCTGCTGCTGCCGCCCGCGCTGGTCGCGCTGCTCTACGGCCTGGCCGAGGTGAGCGCCGACCGCGGCTTCGGCCACCCGGGCGTGATCATCCCGCTGGCCGCGGGCGCGGCGCTGCTGGCGGGGTACGCCGCCCACGCGCTGCTGACCTCGCGGACCCCGCTGGTCGACCTGCGGCTGTTCCGGGTGCGCTCGTTCTCGGCCGCGAGCGCCCTGCTGTTCCTGGCCGGGCTGTCCATCTACGGCGGGATGCTGCTGCTCCCGCTCTACTACCAGGCCGCGCGGGGCGACTCGGCCCTGGGCGCGGGGCTGCTGATGATCCCCCAGGGCGTCGGCAGCCTGCTGCCCCGCACCCTGGCCGGGAGGCTCACCGACAAGATCGGCGCCCGCCTGGTCGTGCTGGCCGGGACGGTGCTGGCCGCCGCGGGGACGGTCCCGTTCGCGCTGGCCGGCCCGCGCCCCGACGACCTGCTGCTGGTCGCCGCCCTGCTCGTCCGGGGCGCCGGGCTCGGCACCGCCACCATCGCGGTCATGGCCGGCGCGTTCACCGGACTGGCGCCGGGCCAGGTACCCAGCGCGAGCAGCGTGACCCGGATCGTCCAGTTCGTGGGCGGCTCGTTCGGCGCCGCGGTGCTGGTCGCCGTCATACTCGGCGGCCAGGTCGCCGGGCTCGCGGCCGGGGCGGGCGCGGCCGGCCTGGCCAGCGCCTTCGGCACCGCGTTCTGGTGGTGCGTCGGCTTCACCGCAGTGGCCCTGGTCCCCGCTCTCTTCCTATCCTCAGGAATCCACACGACTGTGACCAGGCCACAACCCGCTTCGGCCCGCTGACCTACGCCGTGACTGGCACAGTGACCAGCTAATCCGGGCTGACTTCGTGGAATGGACCAAGGGCATTCGGGAAGCCTTTAGGTTCGACCACAAGAGTCACTGGCCCGCGCGCTGTAGGCTGCGGCTTTATGGCGGAGACGTGGCCCCAGGCCCGCCAGCCCTCGGTTGTGCTGGACCATCGCGCGGTGCAGCACGAGAACGCGCTGCTGCGCGAGCTGGTCACGGTCTACCAGCACCTGACCGGCCTGACCCTGCAGGACGCCGACGTCTCGACCGTGGCCAGGCTGCTGGCCGAGCGCACCGTGGCCACCGTGGCGGTGGTCAGCCGCGGGCTCCAGGTCCTCGCCGCGGCGTCCGCCGACGCCCATGGCGACGACGTCGCCGAGTACGTGCGCGACTACCTGGCCAGCCCCCGGCTGGCCACCGTGCTGAACAGCACAGCGCAGACGCGCCGGTCGCTGCGGCTGCCGGACGTGGGCGACGCGGTGCCGGTCATCGTGGCGCCGATCCTGGTCGGCGACGACGTCCCGGCCTACCTGATGACCTTCGGCAGCGGGCAGAAGGGCGACGGCGGGGACATGAGCCTGCTGGTCACCGAGCACGCCGCGACGATATGCGGGGTGATACTCGGCCGGGAGCGCATCGTGGCCGCCGCGGCCCGGCAGGTGCGCGACGACCTGGTCGAGGGACTGCTGCTGGGCGGGCGGGATACCGGAGACCTCGGCCGATGGGCCCGCCACCTCGGCTACGACGCCGGCCGCGAGCACCGCATCCTGGCCGTGGCGTTCGAGGCGGCCGGCTCGGCGCGGCCGGCGTCCGGCGCGACGGCGCTCAAGAAGCGGGTGGCCGCCGCGATCGACCACTTCTTCACCACCCGGGTGCCGGGCGCGATCACCTCGATCCGGGAGGACGAGGTGGTGATCGTGGTCCCCGAGCAGGCGGAGGCGGGCCGGCTGGGGTCGGGCTGCCTGGCCCGGATGCGGGACCTGTTCCCTGAAACGCTGATCACCATCGGCATCGGCGGGGCCTGCCAGGATCCGGCCGAGATCGCCCGCTCCTACGGCCAGGCCCGGCGCACGATCGAGGCCGTGCAGCGGCTGGGGCGCCAGGGCCAGGTGGTGGCGTTCGAGGATCTCGGCATCCACCGGCTGCTGCTCCAGGTACCCGACCTGGCCGAGCTGAGGTCGTTCGCCGCCGAGATCCTGGGCAAGCTCGGCGCGCAGGAAGGCCAGCGCGGCACCGAACTGCTGACCACGCTCGCCTGCTACTTCCGTGAGAACAGCAGCCCGCAGCGCACGGCCCGCAGCCTGCACGTGCACCCCAACACGGTCGCGTACCGGATCAGGCGGATCCAGGAGATCACCGGACTGCAGCTCGGCAACTACCGCGACCGGCTCATGGCGCAGGTCGCGCTGGAGATCGTCGACGCGTTGGGAGGCGGGCCATGACCGACCTGGCGGCCGTGCTCGGCCAGCAGGTGCTGATCTGCGACGGCGCGATGGGGACCATGCTGCATGCCGCGGGCAACTCGCTGGACCGGGCCCTGCCCGAACTCAACCTCTCCAACTCCGGCCTGGTCAGCACGATCCACGAGAGCTACCTCAGCGCCGGCGCGGACATGATTCTTACGAACACGTTCGGGGCCAACCGGCTCCGGCTGGCCGATCAGGGCTTCGGCGACCTGGTCCGGGAGATCAACCTGGCCGGCGCCCGGATCGCGGCGCAGGCCAGGGACGGGGCCGGGCGGCCGGTGTTCGTCGGCGGCTCGGTCTCCCCCGCGGTCACCGCCAGCCAGCGCCGCCGGGTCGCCCAGGCCGAACGGGTCGAGGCGATCCGGGAACAGGTCGAGTGCCTGGCCGACGGCGGCGTGGACGCGATCGTCCTGGAGACGTTCGGCTACCTGGACGAGCTGGCCGAGGCGGTCAGGGCGGCCGCCGAGGTGACCGGCCTGCCGATCATCGCCCAGGCCACGTTCGCGGCCGACGGCCGGACCCTCGGCGGCGAGAGCCCGC
The DNA here is from genome assembly GCA_030040095.1 of Streptosporangiaceae bacterium. GTDB lineage: Bacteria > Actinomycetota > Actinomycetes > Streptosporangiales > Streptosporangiaceae > JASHPR01. The sequence goes on from JASHUI010000159.1 coordinate 3,644, forward strand.
GCGAGGTGGCCGCCGTGCTGAGCGGCCTGCCAATCGCGATGCTCGGGACCAATTGCACGCTCGGCCCGCAGGGCGTGCTTTCGGTGGTCGAGGCGCTGGTGCCGCACACGGCCCTGCCGGTCAGCGCGCAGCCGAACGCCGGCCTGCCGCGCCGGGTGTCCGGGCGCCGGTTCGAGTACCACGTCGACGGCGCATACTTCGCGCGCTACGCCCGCCGCCTGGTCGAGGCCGGAGCCGCCCTGGTCGGCGGCTGCTGCGGGACCACCCCGGCCCAGATCCAGGCCGCCGCCGGGGAGATCTCCGGCTTGAATGTCGCGGCCCCGGCCCGGCGGCTGCGGGCAGCCGCGGCGTCCCGCCCGGCTGCGGCGGTGCGGC
>JASHUI010000160.1:0-3292 GCA_030040095.1 Streptosporangiaceae bacterium
CGCCGCCGACACGTAGATCACCAGGTTGCCGTCCGGATCCCGGTGGGCCAGCGCGCGCAGGCCCGGCGGGAGGGTGACCCGCTCCAGATGGATCATGTGGCGTTCCCGTAGGAACGCGACGCCAGGTGCTTGATCGCGGTCCACCACTCGGCCGGGTCGCCGCCTTCCCCGCCGCCCACCACCGCGATGAACTCTCGGCCGTCCACGTTCAGGCGCACCGGCGCGTCGTGTCGCGGGTCCAGTGCCGCGGCCGCGAGCGGCGGCGGCACCTCGACGGCCGCGGGCGGGTCGCGAAGCTCCACGCCCGCGGCGGCAGCGATCTTCTCGAACAGTTCCAGGCGCCGCGCGAGCTCAGCCTGGCCCGCCTTCGCCGCCTCGATCTCGTCCACGAGCCGCCGCATCTGCCGACGGCGCCGTTCCCGCCACACGGTCTTTGCGACCCCCTCAGCAGCCGGGCCCTTCCCTACGCACCCCCCGGGTCACATGTGCACGGTCACATGTGAGGACATGAACATGGAAATGCTAATCCTGTCGCGGCACAGATGCTACGCCGGCGAAGCCCTCGAAGACGCGGCGGGATGGGCCGGATCAGGCCGGTCAGAACAGGCGCAGCGCGCCATCCCCGGCATCCCGCATCGCGTCGTAGTCCAGGGTGACGCAGCGGATGCCGCGATCCTCGGCCAGCACCCGGGCCTGCGGCCTGATCTCCTGGGCGGCGAAGACGCCGCGCACCGGGGCGAGCAGCGGGTCGCGGTTGAGCAGGTCGAGGTAGCGGGTGAGCTGCTCCACGCCGTCGATCTCGCCGCGGCGCTTGACCTCGATGGCCACGCTGGCGCCGTGGGCGTCCCGGCACATCAGGTCGACCGGGCCGATCGCGGTCGGGAACTCCCTGCGGACCAGCCGCCAGCCCTCGCCGAGCACGTGCATCTGGGCCGCGAGCAGTTGCTGCAGGTCGGACTCGACGCCGTCCTTGCGCAGGCCGGGATCGATCCCCAGGTCGAACGAGGAGTCGCTGATGATCTCCTCGATGCCGATGGTCAGGGTCTCGCCCGACTTCCCGGTCACGATCCAGCGGCCCGGCTCCTCGGCCAGCCGGCACGGCGGCGGCATCCAGTTCAGCGGCTTGTAGCTGCCGCCGTCGGAGTGCACCAGGACCGAGGAGTCCGCCTTGACGATGAGCAGCCGGATGGCGAGCGGCAGGTGAGCCGAGAGCCTGCCCGCGTAGTCCACGCTGCACCGGGCGATGACGAGGCGCACGGGAGCCCACTGTAGCCGGTGCCATAGCCTGGCGCCCGTGAGCCCGCGCAAGGCACGTCGCACGCCGGACCGGCCGCGCACGATCCCGCTCGGGCCGGAGCAGACGCAGGAGTGGCCCGACGGCGACTGGGTCGTCCGGTCGGTGCCCGGGGCCGCGGCCGCCAAGACCTACCGCTGCCCCGGCTGTGACCAGGAGATCTGGCCCGGCGTGGGGCACCTGGTGGTGTGGCCCGCGCAGGCCCAGGGCCTGGACGAGCGCCGGCACTGGCACAATTCGTGCTGGCAGCGACGTCCGCGCCGCCCGGGCCCGGGCTGGACGGGCCGGTGAGGAAGACATGACCGAGATAAGGGCGAGCACGATCCTGCCCGCCATCAGGAAGCCGGTGACCCTGCGCACCGCCGACGGGCTCGGCCTGGTCGGCGAGCTCGCGGTCCCTGAGCACACGGATCCGGTGGCCACCTTGATCTGCCTTCACCCGCTGCCCACGGCGGGCGGGATGATGGACAGCCACCTGCTGCGCAAGGCGTCCTACCGGCTCCCTGCGCTGGCCGATCTCGCCGTGCTCCGGTTCAACACCCGCGGCACCGCCTCGCAGCACGGAACCAGCCAGGGAGCGTTCGGCGAGGGCGAGGCCGAGCGCCACGACGTGGCCGCCGCGATCGAGTTCTGCGTCGCCGCCGGGCTGCCCCGGCTGTGGCTTGTGGGCTGGTCGTTCGGCACCGAGCTGGTCCTTAAATGGGGCAACGTGCCGGCCGTCGAGGGCGCGATCCTCATCTCGCCCGCGCTGCGCCGGGCCACCGGCGCCGACCTCGACGCCTGGGCGGCGTCCGGCCGCCCGCTGGTCGCGCTGGTGCCGGAACTCGACGATTACCTGCGCCCGGACGAGGCCCGCGCCCGGTTCGCCCGGGTCCCGCAGGCGGATGTCGTCGCCGCGGACAAGGCGAAGCATCTGTGGCTGGGCGAGCCGCAGGTCCGCATCGTGCTGAACGAGATCGTGCGGCGGGTCAACCCCGCCGCCTGGCCGCTGCCTACCGAATGGAAGGACACCCCGTGAGCCTCTTCGACCTGACCGGCAAGAACGCGTTCGTCACCGGCGCGTCCCGCGGCATCGGCCGGTCCATCGCGATCGCGCTGGCCGAGGCCGGCGCGGACGTGGCGCTCGTCGCCCGCAGCGAGGACGGGCTGGCCGAGACCGCGTCCGCGATCACCGCGGCCGGCCGCAAGGCCTTCGTGATCCCGGCCGACGTCACCAGCCAGGAGGCGGTCAGTGAGGCCGTCACGGCGGCCATCGACCGGCTCGGCGAGGTCGACGTGGTGGTGAACAACGCCGGCGGGTCCAACTTCATGGTCAGCTTCCGTGACCTGCGGCTGAGCGGCTGGGACAAGCTGATGCGGCTCAACCTGGACTCGGCGGTGTACGTGTGTCACGCGTTCGCCGGCCACCTGCTGGACCGGGGCCGGGGATCGGTGATCAACGTCGCCTCGGTGGCCGGGGTGGCCAGTTCGCCGCTGCTGGTCCCCTACGGCGCGGCCAAGGCGGGGCTGATCTCGCTGACCAAGTCGCTGGCGGTCGAATGGGGAACGGCCGGCATCCGGGTCAACGCGCTCTGCCCGGGCTGGACGGCCACCGATCTCAACCGGAACCTGTGGCAGGACCCCACGGCCGGGCCGGCCACGATCGCCACCGTGCCCATGCAGCGCTGGGGCCGGGCCGAGGAGATGGCCGGGCCCGCGGTCTTCCTGGCCAGCGACGCGTCGTCGTACATGACCGGGCAGGTCCTGATCGTCGACGGCGGCCAGTCGGTCAGCCCGTAAAGCACGGACGGCGGGCGCCGCCAGGCGCCCGCCGTCTCGCGTTCTGCCGGTGGACTACTCGGTCCACCACTCCTCGTCCTCGCCCTTGCCGGACTTGGCGCCGGCCGATTGCTTGGCGGCGCCCGGCGGCTGGCTGTCCGGCCGGCCAGGAGCGGCGTGCTGGCCCGCCGGTGCATCCGACGACCGGGCCGGGGCGGGGGCTTGCGCCGGAGCCGCGGC